>JBDGUY010000010.1:0-23140 GCA_039585935.1 Gemmatimonadota bacterium | reverse complement strand
CGATCGCATCATCCCGGATCAGCGTGAGGACGATCGGGCAGTCACGGAGTGCGTGTTCGACCGTGGCAGGTGCCGCAGAAGAATCTCCAGGATCGCCTGCTGTCCGCCTGGACCATCGTCGGATCTGGTGTCCCCGTTGTGCCAGGTAGTGGCCCAGGTGGCGAGCGAGACGGCCGCTCCCGACGACACCGTATGGAGCGGCCGCGGACCCCGGCCGGCCGGTCACGATCAGGCGGGAATGACTGTCGACGGTTCCTCGATGAGATCACGAACGAACTGGTTCCGTTCGTCCACGAGGATCGCCTTCGGCTTGAGCGGTACGGAGCTGAGCTCGAAGCCCATGATGATGACTTCATCTCCCCGGTTCACCCGGTGGGCGGCTGCGCCGTTGATCTCGACGGCACCTGACCCGCGCTGCCCGGCGATCGTGTACGTCTCGATCCGAGCTCCATTCGTATTGTCGACGATCAGGACCTTTTCGCCGGGCCACAGGCCGACTCTGTCCATCAGGTCCTCGTCGATCGTGACGCTTCCGACGTAATTCACGTCGGCTTCCGTCAC
Source organism: Gemmatimonadota bacterium (assembly GCA_039585935.1). Taxonomy (GTDB): domain Bacteria; phylum Gemmatimonadota; class Gemmatimonadetes; order Palauibacterales; family Palauibacteraceae; genus Carthagonibacter. The sequence goes on along the minus strand of JBDGUY010000010.1, from coordinate 22,579 downwards.
CGTCGCTTTATGAATCTTGGAACGCAGTACCCACCGCATTCTCGTGTTCTCCTTCTGAGTCGGTCCCGGGCCGAGTCGTTCACGTCGCCCGGAATCTAGGTCCTTCCCCCGGTGATCGCCGAATCGTCGATCCTGACCGGGGGCGCGCAAAGAAAACCCCCTGCCGCCACTGAGGTTCCGTGTTCAACGCAAACCGATCTGGGCGGGATCATGAATCACGATCTGGGGCTTGCCCTCATACAGCGTAACCATCCCGGCGATACATACGTTTCCGTGCTGGTACCTGGTTTCAGGCGGCTCCGCAAACATCTGTCGGACCTCATACGGGATTACCGCCGTGAACGGTTGGTCGGGATACGGACGGGCGAGGTTCAGAAACGTCCTGCGTCCGGAGCCGAGGAATCTCGTGCTGGCGACACTGTCGCATACCGTGACGATCCGGTTTTCGTGTGCTGCGGCCTCGAAGGCGTTGATTCTCTCCCCATCACCCGGTCGGGCGTTCCTCTCTTCGCCCAAGACCTGTGCATTCCCGGAGTCCTGCATGCGCAGTGCCCCCCCTGCCAGCCGACCGTCCCACAGGCGCCGATCTGCCCGTTCGGCGTCGCGCTGTGCCGCGTCCAGCCGGTCCTGGTGGCGCAGGTTGGGCGGGAAGCTGCTCGCGGCCGCGTATCCTTCTCTGACCAGCCATTCGTTGACCAGCGTGTCGCCGAGCCATACGTAGGCGAGCAATCGTCCGTACCTGTCGCGTTCCTGGACATCGAGTTCGAGCCGAACCGTTCGACCTCCGACCAGTTCCCGGTTGGCCCGCGCGGCGTCGCGAGCCATTTCGAGCACCGCCGGCCTTGAATCACGCATCTCGGGCGTGTCGATTCCGATGTATCGGATTTTCTCGCTCCTGCCGGAGACGAGGGCCTCGATCGTATCCCCATCGTACACGCGGGTCACCGTCGCGTCCTGGCCGTGGCCCGGCCGGAGTTCCACGACCGCGACCGTCAACAGCAGAATCGCGGCGATGCCCGTGAAGACTCCGAATCTTCGGAATCCCCCACGTGCCGATCGCTTCTTCCGTCCCGAATTCAAGTGCTATCCGCCCCGCATTCCGAATAAGTGGACATTTTCATGAGAAAAGCTTGATTACTGTCCTCACGCACCTTAGCATAGCGGCGTATCTGGTATCCTGCGAACCGAAAACAAGGACGATTTCCGATGATTCGACGCCTCGTCCCGCTCCTGGCGATCGCGGTTTTCACGCTTCCAGCCGGAGCCCGTGCCCAGGAAGCGGCCGATGCCTGTGTCGCCTGCCATGAGAGTGAAACTCCGCAGATGGTCGTCGACTGGAAGACCAGCCGGCACGCCGAACTCGGAATCACGTGCGCCGCGTGTCACGGTTCCCACACCTCGGCCTCCGACGTCGGCGACCTGCACATGCCCACGCCGGATACCTGCGGCACCTGTCACGCCGAGCGTGTCGAGCAGTTCTCCGCCGGCAAGCACGCCATCGCGTGGGCCGCCCTGACGGCCATGCCGACCTTCCACGCCATGCCGGTCGCGCTGCGCGAGGGAATGAAGGGCTGCGGGGGGTGTCACAAGATCGGACTCAAGAGCGAAGAGGACCTGGAGGCCCTGAAGCAGGCCGGAGCCGGCTACGGTCGCGCTTCCTGCGATGCCTGCCATACGCGGCATTCGTTCTCCGTGAAGGAGGCACAGCAGCCGCAGGCATGCCAGACTTGCCACATGGGTTTCGATCACCCCCAGTGGGAGATGTACTCCTCCTCCAAGCACGGTGTCCGCTACCTGCTCAAGCAGAACGGGACCCTGTCGGAGGATGTTGCCGCTCCGACTTGCCAGACCTGCCACATGCCCGATGGCGACCACGAGGTGCGGACGGCATGGGGATTCCTCGCGGTTCGCCTGCCGCTGCCCGAGGATCCGCAATGGAAGGCCGATCAGGTCACGATTCTACAGGCGCTCGGCGTCCTGGACCCGGAGGGCAACCCGACCGCTCGGCTCGACGTGGTGAAGGCGGCCGATGTGGCGCGCCTCACCCAGGAAGATTTCGACCATGAGCGTAACGAGATGATCGGGATCTGCAGCGACTGTCATTCCGAGAGCTTTGCCCGGGGCGAACTGGCACGGGGTGATGAGATGATTCGCGAAGTGGACCATCTGCTGGCCGAGGCAATTCGCGAGATCGCCGGACTGTACGCCGACGGAGTGCTTCCGCGTCCCGAGGGCTACGCCTACGATTTTCCCGACCTCCTCACGTTCCACGACGCACCCACCGTAATCGAGCAGCGCCTGTTCGAAATGCACCTGAAGCACCGGATGCGCGCATTTCAGGGGGTGTTCCACGCGAATCCCGACTATGCGCTGTGGTATGGTTGGAGCGAGATGAAGAGGGATCTCAGCGAGATTCGCGAGATGGCGGCCAGCATGCGCGAAGCGGACGCGCGCAAAGCCGAGTAGCCGGCAGGTGGCGCCGCGTGCCGGAGCCCGCGGCAGGCACATACTACGACAGACCGCTCAGGCGGAGGGAGCTTCTTCGTCCCACTCGATTTCGTCGTCGATCGCTCGCTCCAGCGCTTCGACGGCGAATTCGAGAACTTCGTCGAGGATCTCTGCGAACCGCTCTTCTCCGGCTTCCAGCCGCTCGTCGATCTCCGTTCCGAGCACTTCGACGAGCCCGTCGAGAGCCCCGAAGTCCAGTTGACCCAGAGCCTCCTGCACTCCGTCACCATCACGGTGGATGAGTGCCCGGAACAGCATGGCCAGGTCAGTATGACCTTCGTCGTCGAGATTTCGGGCCACGGAGTCGGCCCACAGGGTCAAGTCGGTCTCCTGCGCGCGGTCGAACTTCGTATCGGGCATGATTCCGTCCGGGCGGAGCGTACGGGCTCGGGCCGCGAATCGACCCTGCCCTCCGCTAACGCTATGGCCATGAGTGGCCCGAGGTCAATCTGCGGGCAACCCGACCATCATGTCCCTGAACAGCGACAGCCGCAGCTCCACCTCTTCCAGGAACTCCGACAGGACCTCAGCCCTGAGCATGTGCCGTGCGTCCCGGGCCTCGCCACGCATCTGAATCAACCCGGCGCGGATTGCCTCGAGACAGGGTCGACTGGCAAGCGCGAGCGCCCGGCGGAACAGACACGCGCTGTCGCGTTTCCCGGTATAGGGGCCGGTGTCGGCCTCCTTCCGGTGGGCATCGGCCGACAGGTAGCCGGCCAGGTCGAGCAGGAAAGCCACGACCAGCCTGTGCCGGGACGAGAGCCCCGGGTACGGATCGGAAACGAGTCGATTCGTGGCGATCACGGCCATTCTCCTGGGCGGAGGCGCATCCCGCGCGCAGCCCGCGCGGACTTTCCTGCGATACAAGGACGGCCGGCACGCAGCCGGGGTCACATAGCAAGCTCCGGACCACCGACGCCTCAACTTCCGAGCGTCGGGTCGGCTTCGCCTATGCTGCCCGCTTCAAGGAGGAGACCACGGCATACTTCCGCCCGGTCGATCTTTCCCGCTGCTGTCTCCGGCAGCCGCGGTACCCAGACGATCGACCTCGGGCGCTGACACGTCGCAAGTTCTTGTTGGATAATGCGTTGTAGACATCGCATTACCTCACTGACCGATGCTGGTGCTGGCCCCGTGGCGCCGTCCCTGTGACCATCCTCGGCCGGTTCGAGTGCCGCTGCGACGATCTCACCCCATTCGGGATCCGGAATTCCGACTACGACGGCACGACCGACACCGGGAACGGATTCCAGGACGCGCTCGACCTCGAAGGGGGATACATTCTCGCCACCTGTGATGATCATTTCGTCGGCCCGCCCGCTGATCGTGACCGATCCGTCCGGATTTACGAATCCAAGGTCACCGGTGGGAAACCAACCATCGGCACTGAACGGAGATTCCTCGTGCCCATGCTCCAGGTAGCGGGTCATCAGGGCCGGCCCTTTCACCTCGAGCCGTCCGCCACGTCGGCGCACGCTCCAGCCCGGAAGCGGAACCGGCGAGCGGGGCGAGGCGCCCGGAATCGCGGTGGCGACCTGGGAGCAGGTTTCGGTCATGCCCCAGGTTTCGAGCACCGGCAGCCCACGGCCCAGGCCCTCAGTCCACAATGCGTCCGGCGCCGGTGCGCCTCCCAGCAGTACGGCCCGCAGAGCCGACGACACCCCCCACGCCGTGTCATGGGCCAGGAGCCGTGACAGCATCGTCGGAACGAGAGAGGCGAGGGTTACGGCTGTCCGTTCGATCACCTCGATGACGGCCCCGGAGTCGAATCGCTCGAGAAGAACGACCGTACGACGCCCGACCAGGCACCGGATCAGAATCGACAGGCCTCCCACGTGCGCCAGCGGAAGAACGCACAGCCACCGGTCGTCATCCCGCCACCCGAGGCGCTGTTCGCTCGCCCGGGCCGAGGCGACGAACGCCTCGCGCGACAGCTCCACCGCACGGGGCGCGCCGGTGCTGCCGGATGTGAACATCACCGCCAGCGGTCGGCTGGAACGGGGAGTCGGAAGCGCACCACCGGTCTCTGGCGCGCCGGGTCCGTAGGCTGACTCGAGGAGGTCGATACGGGCCTGCCGCTCCGTTCCACTGATTCGTGGATCAAGTGGCGCAACAGGGATGGATCGTTCGATCGATGCGAGGATTCGGACGATGGTACCGGGAGTGGAGGTCGCCGTGACGATTCCACTTCCCGGGTCGAGTCCGCGCTCGACAGTCGCGACCTCAGCCGACAGATCCGACCAGGTCCAGCGCCTTCCGTCCGGTTCGATCAACGCGATCCGCCCCGGACACTCCTCCGCTGCGGCATGAACGGACAGCGCACGATCTACCAGCTGCCGCTCCGCATCCGGTGTCATATCGAACCGTCTGCTCCCGATCGTTCGAGCACCGGAGTCGGATCGATACCGTGTCCGGACACGGCTGCAGGCACGAGGCTCGAGTCCCGCAACTGGGGCACGGTGACATCGCTCCAGGCCTCGAGCCCGGGGTGCCGATCGAGTCCGACCGCCGTGTTCTGTTCACCCGAGATCCCGGCGGTCGCGATCGCGATCGCCAGGCCGAGCTCGCAGGCGGCGCCGTGTCCGACAGGGCCTTCAAACGAGTGTGTGACCACGCTGCGCTTACCTCCGGCGGCCGCCCGAACTGCCAGGTCCATGCACCGGTCGAGTCCTCCCAGCAGCGACGGCTTGAGCACGATAACAGACACTGCATCGGAGTCCAGCAGTCGTGCCGCGATCTCCGGATCGTGCAACGACTCGTCGGCAGCCAGGGGCACGGCAGTCCCCTTGAGTTCCAGCATTTCGGACCCGGGCACCGGTTCCTCGACGTATTCCGGCTCCAATTCCGCCAGCCGGTCCAGGTTCCGTCGCGCTTCTGGTACACTCCACGACCCATTGGCGTCGAGCCGGATTGCGATCGACGGACCGACGGCGTCCCGCACGGCCCGCAAGATTTCAAGATCGATATCGAAACGCTGCCCCGAACCGAGCTTCGCCTTGATCGTCCGAATTCCCCTCCGGTCCGCAATAACGGCAGACTGGACAGCGGTGTCTGCGTCGGTCAGCGAGACCAGTGCGTTCAGCGGAACGGACCCGTTTGCGGGCATCCTGGAGGCTGTTCGACCCGCAGCAGCGGATACGACCGGAGATCCGTCCCACAGCAGGTCGCGGATCGCTACGCCTTCACGACGACCCGCGAGATCCAGCACCGCACTGACGACCGCCGCCCTCGCAGCGGGTGAGTACTCGAGACCGAGGTCCGCGAAGTCGACGGGCGAGGCACGGAATCCGGAGTCGATAGTCCTGCCTGCTTCCGCGGCGGCGAGCCAGACGAGGAGCGCGGCCGCCGCCTGCCCCGGCGTTTCACCTGCGTAGCCGGGAAGGGGTGACGCCTCGCCCCAGCCCGACCGGCCAGAAGCATCCCGGAGCTCGAGCAAGGTTCCAAATCGCGCGCCGGTCGGCCCCCCGGCCTGCACCGGGGCACCCCGTCCGGTTCCCGCCGGTAGCAGGAATCGGACGATTCTGGCTCGCAGCGGCTCGCGGCTCACGGCAGACACCGAAGCGAACTCAAGCAGAGCTCCCGAGCAGCAGACCCGAGGAGTAGAGTGCAGACCAGACGAGGAACAGCCGAGCGGTCCCGGCCAGAGTACGATTCAGGACGACCCCCCGCTGACGACGGAGGGAGCCGACGAGCGGAATGGCGAGAGGAGCGCTGAGCAGCACCAGCAGCAGCGAAGTCGCGGCCCTGTCGGTAAGAACGAGCAGCAGCGGGACCAGGTAGGCCAACACCACCAGGATGACGAATTCGGCGACGCCCCAGGGGCGACCGAATCGAACCGGCAAGGTTCGTTTGCCCGATTCCCGGTCCTGCTCGATATCACGCACGTTGTTCACCACCAGGATTGCAGTCGCGAGGCAGCCGGCGGCAAACCCCGCGGGCCACGCCGCAACGGGGACGAACTCCGCCTGCACGAACGCCGTGCCGCACACCGCCGCGAACCCGAAGAAGATCATCACGAACACCTCTCCGAGTCCATTGTAGCCGAGCGGGAACGGTCCTCCCGTGTAGGCGATCGCCGATGCGATCGCCGCGAGTCCAATGATAACGACCAACCAGCCCGCCTCGATCGTGAGGTAGATTCCGACCAGCAGGGCGACCCCGAATACGATCCACATCCCCGCCTTAACCTGCGAGGGTGTGAGCAGCCCGGCCTGCGTGACTCTCAGCGGTCCGGTCCGGCCCTCCCGGTCCGCACCCCGTTCGAAGTCGAATACGTCATTCGCCAGGTTGGATCCGATCTGGAGCAACAGGGCTCCGAGCGCAGCCGCCGCGGCCGGCCCAGCCCTGAACCCTCCCACCGTCCACGCCACCGCGGTGCCCACGAGAACCGGGGCGAGCGCAGCCGGAAGCGTCTTCGGCCGGGCCGCGAGGACCCATACTTCGACTGGCCCGGGCGCAGTCACCTGGCTCAGGGGAAGCGCGGGAACTTCCGGAAGTCCGGATCCCGCTTCTCCAGGAAGGCCTGCTTCCCTTCCTGGGCCTCTTCCGTCAGATAGAACAGCAGCGTCGCGTCACCAGCCAATTGCTGCAACCCGGTCTGTCCGTCGCAGTCGGCGTTCATCGCAGCCTTGAGCAATCGGATGGCCGTCGCACTGTGCTGCAGGATCTCGAGACACCAATGGACCGTCTCTTCTTCGAGGCGCTCCAGGGGCACGACGGCGTTGACGAGACCCATGTCGAGCGCCTGCTGCGCATCGTACTGCCTGCACAGGAACCAGATTTCGCGGGCCTTCTTCTGTCCCACGATCCGGGCCAGGTAGGACGATCCAAAACCGCCGTCGAAGCTTCCAACCTTCGGACCGGTCTGTCCAAACCTGGCATTGTCAGCGGCAATCGTGAGATCGCAGACGACATGCAGTACATGCCCCCCTCCGATCGCGTAGCCCGCTACCATCGCGATCACGGGCTTGGGCAGCGTTCGGATCTGGCGCTGCAGGTCGAGCACGTTGAGGCGCGGAACCTCGTCGCTCCCCGCATATCCGCCTCGCTGCCGGACCGACTGGTCACCACCCGAGCAGAACGCTTCACCGCCGGCGCCCGTCAGAATCGCCACGCCGATGGAGGAATCCTGCCTTACGTCCGCGAACGCCCGCTCCATTTCGAAAACGGTCTGAGGTCTGAAGGCGTTGCGGACCCGGGGCCGGTTGATCGTGACCTTCGCGATCCCCTGCTCACACTTGTGATACAGGATGTCTTCGAACCCGAATTCCTCCTGGAGAATCCAGTCCACTGCACTCATTCCCGTCGAGCCTCCCGGGCGATCCCTTCATCGCCACCTGAATCGATTGTCTATCGGGGCTGATATCGAAGCCCCGGCCGGACGATTAGAAGATACGTTTGGCGGGCCGGCGGCAAGCGAGGGCAGGCCTTGCCGTACACCTGGGGCCGTCTTTCGGGTCGGTCAGCGGTGCGAGGAGTCCCGTTCTGCGACTTCGATGAGCGTTCGTACCCAGCCGGCTGATGCTTCCCCATCCACCCGCGCTTCGATGACGGTCGCACCATCCCGACTCGCGGCCGTTGTGATCGCGGCGGACAGCTCCGCAGCCGTTTCGGCCTCGATCGACGGAATGTCGAACGCGGTAGCCGCGACGGAGGGCTCGACTGCCGGCGGAGTGAGGAAGAACCGCTCGAACGTCGCCGGAACGTCACCCGGTCTGTCCCGGATCGGCAGCAGGTCGAACAGGCGGCCGCCCCCGTTCCGCAGAACTACGATGGCCAGCGGGGCCTGGAGACCGCGGGTTGCCGCCAGGCCCCCGACATCGTGCTGGAAGCTGACATCGCCGATCAGCAGCACGGTGGGAAAGCCTGATACGTCGGCGGCTCCCGCGGCCGCGGAGATTCCTCCATCAATTCCGCTCGCACCGCGCTGGGACAGGACGGCGATCGACCGACTGCTCGACGGACAGAACAGGTCGACTTCGCGGACGGGCAGGCTGTTGCCAAGCGCCAGGAGCCCGCCTGACGGGACTGCCTCGACCGCGGACCGCACGGCCGCAGGTTCCGGGAATCCATCGGCCTCTTCGAGGAGCCCCTCCAGCGTCTTCCATATCCTCGTGCACTCGGAGACCGCGCGACCGGTCCAATCGGCTTCGGGGCCAACGCCCTCCAGCCGCTCCGCCAGCCCCGCCAGGACCAGCACGGGATCGGTGAGCCACACATCCGAAGCTCGATTGAACGCTTCGGGATAACCGCTTCGGGAGATGACCACCCGGTCGGGAGCCGAACCTGAAGCGAGCCAGCTCGACAGCCCGCGACCGGTGGGGGCGCCTCCCAGCTGGAGCACGAAATCCGGCTCGAGCGGCCGGTGGCCGGGTCGAGCCCCGAACAACGGCTCGAAGGCGTCGCACACGAGGCCACCGGGTGCCCCGAATCGCAGCTGGCTCGTCGCCTCCGGGAGCAGCACGAATCCGGACAGTTCCAGGAATCGCGCCAGCACTGAGAACGACACCGGAGATGAGACGGATGCGGGACCTGCGAGCACTACACCACGCCGGACCCGCCGGATTCGGGTCGCCAGTTCGTCCAGGTCGTGCGGGTCGGGAGCCAGTCGCAGTGGCCGGGGACGGGGGAGCCCGCCCGCGAACGCCTCTTCGAGCCGTGCACGCAGTTCATTCACTTCCGGAGGGTCCGCGGAATCGACCTGCAGGGGCTTACGGAACCGCGCATTCAGATGGACGGGACCCGGATCCGGTGCGAAACTGGCCTGCACCGCTCGCGCGACTGTCCTGACCAACCCTTCGCAGCTACGCGGATCCGGATCGGGAATACCCAGGTCGAGCGACTGCCGGACATGCCTCCCGAACAGGTCCGCCTGGTCGATGGTCTGGTTCGCGCCACGCGCCTGCAGCTCCGGCGGTCGGTCGGCCGTCAGGACGATCAGCGGGGTACCCGTCAGCGAGGCCTCGATCACCGCCGGGTAGTAGTGCGAGCCGGCCGTGCCCGACGTGCAGACGAGGAGCGTCGGAATCCCGGTCATCTTCGCCTGGCCGAGAGCCATGAAACCGGCGACGCGTTCGTCTGCTGCGACGCTCGCTGTCAGCCGCCCTTCGGCCTCGAATCGCGCGATCGCGAGCACGAGTGGCGTCGAACGGGAGCCGGGGCTCACCACGGCCCGGCGGACGCCACATGCGCACAGGGCTTCGATCAACCACTCGGACCATGCCGCCTGCAGGTGTGCGTAGCTCATTCCCGAATCTCTTCCACTCCGAGCGCTGACGACAGGCGCCCGAACTTGTCCTCGGTCTCGAGGTACTCCGCCTCGGGATCCGAGGCCTGGACGATCCCGGCTCCGGCGAACAGGTACGCGACATCGCCTTCCAGGAGGGCGGAGCGGATCCCTACGGCGATTTCGGCGTCTCCTGCCGATGACACCCACCCCACAGGGCCTGCGTACCAGCCCCGTTCGACAGGCTCGCGTTCGGACAGGAAGCGGAGCGCCACATCCCTGGGAAGCCCGCCGACGGCCGGAGTCGGGTGGAGAGCGCGCAACACGGCGATCGGACCCACGTCGTCCTTCAGCGCGACTTCGATCTCCGAGCACAGATGGGCCAGGTCCTTGAGCGCACGAACGGCCGGCCAGGCCGGAAGGCACTTCCGCGTACTGAGCGGCTCGAGCGCATCCACGATCCCGCGTACGACGAGAGCGTGTTCCTCCAGGTCCTTGCCGCTGCCGAACAGCTGCTCCGCCGCGGTTGTGAGCCCCGCCGACCTCTCATCGGAGTGGTCGATACGGCGGGTCCCGGCGAGGGCTTCCGTCCTGAGTTTACGTCCCTGTTTCGCCATCAGGAGCTCGGGCGACGCTCCGAGGAAAGTCCGATCGCCGCGCCGCAGGCCGAAGACGTATTCGCCCGTCCGACACGACAGGCGTTCCAGAACCGAGACCGGGTCGGCGATGCCGTCGAACCTGACCTCGCATCGTCGGCACACGACGACCTTCTCCAGTCCGGTATCACGCATCGCAGAACGAGCGGCATCGACCATCTCCACCCAGTCCCGCCTCGCCTGCATCCCGGGCTCCATACCGGGCTCCGGTCGCACGGACGGCAGGGGGACATTGAACGCCTGTTCCTCCACCGCCAGCCTGCCGACTACTGCCGCGACACGCTCCGCCAGCGCCTCGAGATCCCCATCCGTCAGCGGAGCATCGAACCCGACCTGCAGGAGGGTTTCCTTGTCGCCACGCTCGAGCGCCCACTCGGGCAGTACGAATTCGCCGGGCCCGAAACCGGACCAGGCCCCTCGATCCCGGGAGACGTCGAACACCGTCCCGCCGAACAGCCGAACCGACTCTCCGCTCATTATTCCGGCGCGTGCATGCAGATGGATCAACTCGTCGGACAACCGTTCGAGCGCATTCTCAGCCGTCGATGGGTCTACATCGGGGCCGGCCGGGACGGATCGCAGCGAGCCCACTGACGCCACGGGAGAACCCGACGGAGATCGCCAGTAGGTCGCTTGAAGATCAGGGAATGCCCGCCACAGGAACAACGGATCCGTGTCGGGAATCGGGACCGTCAGGATTGCGGGCCCGTTGTGCTCGGAGACGCGAGACCGAAACGCCCGGACGGCGTCGGCCGCTGCGCGCGCTGCAGCTGAGTCAACAGGCGGATTCCCGGTCGCCACGGCGTCCGGCAGACCCCGCTTCAGCCCGTGGCGGAGACGGCGAACGGAGCCTCGGCCTGGAACTCCCGGGCGAGAGAGTCGACCTCTTCGAACGTCACTGCCTGTGGACCATCGCTCAGGGCCCGGTCCGGCTCCGGGTGCACCTCGATCAGCAGTCCCGCGGCCCCTGCGGCGATCGCGGCCCGGCTGAGGTGGGGAATCAGGTCGCGACGTCCCAGGCCGTGGGATGGATCTACGATCACGGGTAGCCCGTGCACGTGCCGCAGCAGAGCGACTGACCCGAGATCGAGGAGGTTTCGAGTCCGATCGTCGAAGCTGCGGATTCCTCGTTCGCAGAACACGACTGCCGGGGCGCCGCCTGCCAGACAGTACTCGCCGGCCGACAGCCACTCTTCGACCGTCGCGGCCATTCCCCGTTTCACCAGGACCGGACGCCCCGTCCGCCCGGCCGCATCGAGCAGAGCTCCGTTGTGCATGTTACGAGAGCCGATCTGGATGAGGTCGGCCACCTCGGCCACTCTGTCGACCGATGATTCGGACAGGGCCTCCGTGACCACCAGCAGATCGTTGGCGTCCGCCGCTTCACGGAGCCAGCGCAGCGCGTCCGTCCCCACGCCCTGGAAATCGTATGGAGAGGTTCGCGGCTTGTACGCTCCGCCTCGCAGAAAGCGGATTCCAATGGCCGCCAGGCGTCCGGCCACATCATGAATTCTCTGCTCCGACTCGACGCTGCATGGCCCCGCCATCAGAACGGGGGCTGCCTCTCCACCCAGCTCGATTTCACCGAATCGAACAGGTGCCGTCTGGGCGTCTACCCGCGGGTGTCTCGAAGCGGGCTCCGAGATGTCGGCCACGCCAGCCACGGAGAGAAGCCGGTCGCGATCCACGTCGCCCGAATGCGAATGAACGAACAGCTGCACGGAGCCTCGCCGGCCCTCGAACGGAGAGGTCCATAAGCCAAGGCCGGCTAGGGCGTCGCGGACGAGCCCGGGGTCGGCTCCCTCTTTCAGCGTTACGATCATCACGTCAGTCGGTCGAGTGTGTGCGTCTCATGGGGCGCCAAGAATGCGCAGAAACACGCAGGAATACAAGATCCGGCGTGAAAAACGGGTGCGCCAGTACGGAGACCCGCCCACAATGTCGATGTTCCGGAGACGGGCAAACCACAAAGAAAAGCGACCGCCCGAATCGAGCGGTCGTTCTCCTCAGCTGCTGGTCGCGACGCCGGGCTCGCGAGCCGGGCGCTTACCTGGCTCCCAGTCGCGCCCTCCACTCGGCTTCTTCCAGCACCCAGCGAAGTTGCTTCCTGAGCTCCTCGCTGGCTTCGAGTCCGTCCACGAGAATCCGGATCGCCTTCAGCACGTCCCGGTCCTTCTGCCTGCGCAGAGGCCCCTGTTGCGGAAGTCGCCGCAGCGCCCGGGCCGCCGCACCGGCGGGGTCCGCCTCGATTGTCTCATGGGAAGATTCCAGGTACAGGGCCACGAGGTGACGCGCGCGGTCCGCCATGGACGCCTGCCGGATGAGATCGTCGGCCGTGGTCGGGAGATCGGTTCGGTGCGACATCTGCACTCTTCGGTTTCAAGGTTATCGTGCGTGGCTCCCTCGAGCCCGTCTTCACACCCCGCCGGTTCCGCGGTCGATGCACTGTCCCGGGAGCGGAATTCGTTCAGTTTGATGGAAACGCAACGCCCGTGCCGAGACGCAAATGACATTTTTACTGACAGTTACGAAATCCACCGTGGGCTTGTGGTTGCAACTCCGCCACACACAGTGCATCAGAATGTAGCGGATTCAGGCGAGCCGTGCGGTTTCTCGGGCGCTTGCGCCAGACGGGCCGGGCCCCGAGCGTTTCGTGCGTGCCGGGTGCCGGCGCGAGCCTCTGCGAGGAGCGAATCCCATGCGAGCCGGGACCCGGACAAGAAGCCTCACCGCTGTGACGTTAATCGCCTCCCTCGCAGCGGCGCCGCCCGAGTTGGCGGCACAGCAGACGGAAGACGCCGAATCCATGGGTATCACGGAGGTGCCCGGAATTCTCGTCGGTCACTACACGCTGGCTCAGCGTCCGACAGGTTGTACGGTCGTCCTGGCCCTGGATGGCGCGACGGGCGGAGTGGACGTTAGGGGAGGCGCCCCGGGCACTCGTGAGACTGCCCTGCTCGACCCGGTCAACACGATTCAGGAGGTCCATGCTGTCGTCCTGTCGGGCGGCAGCGCGTTCGGACTCGACGCGGCCGGCGGCACCGTTCGGTGGCTGGAGGAGAACGGGGTCGGATTCGGGGTCGGCGAAATCCGGGTACCGATCGTCGCGGGGGCGATCCTGTTTGATCTCCGTGTAGGAGACGGAACGATCAGACCCGACGCCGAGTGTGGCTACCGGGCGGCGGCTGCGGCATCCGCGATCGCTCCGGCCGAGGGAAACGTGGGCGCCGGGGCCGGCGCGACGGTCGGGAAGCTCACCGGGATGAAACGGGCAATGAAGGGCGGAATCGGGACCGCCTCGATTCGACGCGCGGATGGCCTCGTGGTTGGAGCCCTGATCGCGGTCAACCCGGTAGGGGACGTGATCGATCCGTCAACGGGCCGAGTGATCGCCGGTGTCAGGACCGAGGATGGGAGTGGACTCGCCGACGCGCGGGCGTTGGTCAGACAGCCAGTTGCCTCTCCTTCTTCGTCGAATTCCTCGGCGAACACCGTGATTGGAGTCGTGGCGACGAATGCGGGCCTCTCGAAGGCGCAGGCCACGAAAGTGGCGCAGATGGCGCATGACGGACTCGCCCGCGCGATCTCGCCGGCGCACACCCCCTGGGATGGCGACACGATCTTTGCGCTCGCGACGGGACAGGAAGGCGTGGACGCGGACGTGCTGGAGATCGGGGCGCTGGCTGCAGAGGCCGTTACGGAGGCGATCCTCAGAGCCGTACGGGCCGCGGAGGGGATTCCCGGCCTTCCTTCCGCCAGTGATCTCGACTCGTCCGACTGACCTGTGAATTCCGCCCTCGTGCTGCTCGTCGCGTATTCCGCGGGGCTCGTTGCGCTGGGACTGTGGATCGGGCGACGAGTAGGAACCAGCGGTGCGTTCTTCGTCGCCGGGCGCAGTCTCGGTCCGGGCTTGCTGTTCGCCACGTTGCTCGCCGCCAACATCGGCGCAGGATCGACAGTTGGGGCGGCCGGACTCGGATACCGGGACGGTATCTCTGCGTGGTGGTGGGTCGGTTCGGCAGGTATCGGAACCTTGGTCCTCGCACTGTGGGTCGGGCCGAGGATCTGGCGTATTGCCAGGGACCGGAATCTTCTGACGGTCGGCGACTACCTGGAGTCGAGATACGGGGCCCCGGTGCGGGCGATCGTGGCCGCGTTTCTCTGGCTGGCGACTCTGGCGATCCTCGCGGGACAACTGATCGCCGCGGCCTGGGTGCTGGAAGTCGTCGCCGGTCTCCCGAAATGGGCGGGGTGTCTGGCGGCAGGAACCGTAATGACGGCCTACTTCGCGGCGGGTGGGCTGCTGACATCGGCGTGGGTGAACCTGGTGCAACTGGGCGTGCTGCTCGTCGGGTTTGCCGTTGCGCTCCCGGTCGCGATCTCGGGGGCCGGCGGCTGGGAGTCCGTGCTCGCTGCGGCACCACCCGATCGGCCCGACTGGCTGAACTTCATGCATGGGGGAGCCTCGGGCTGGACGTACCTCTTCCTGCTCGTACCCGCATTCATCATCTCTCCAGGATTGATCCAGAAGATCTACGGGGCGCGGGACGAGGCCACGGTTCGCAAGGCCGGGATCGCTTGCGGGCTGGCATTACTCGCCTTCGCCTTCGTTCCACCGCTGCTGGGAATGACGGCCCGGGTAATGTCACCGGGACTGGCGAACCCCGAACTGGCGCTGCCGATCGTGCTCATGGACGGCCTGCCTCTGGCGCTCGGAGCTCTGGCGCTGGCGGCCGTGTTCTCGGCAGAGATCAGCTCTGCGGACGCGATCCTGTTCATGCTCGCCACCTCATTGTCGGAAGACCTGTGGCGGCGGTTCGTGCGACCCGACGCTACCGATTCGGAAGTCCTGCGCACTGCGAGGATCGCAGCCGTGGGGGGAGGTGGAGTGGGGATCGTCCTTGCCCTGACGCTGCCGTCGGTGATCGGCGCACTGGCGGTATTCTACACTCTTCTTTCAGTGAGCCTGTTCGTGCCGCTGGTCGCCGGACTGTATTCGAAACGGCCGGGTTCGCCGGAAGCGATCGCGGCGATCCTGGCGGGCGTCGCAGCCGTGGTGGCAGCGAAGGCAGCGGGGGTTCCGGGATCGGGGCTGACCAGTCCCTACGTGATCGGACTGGCAGTCTCGAGTCTGGCGTTCGGTGCCGTATTCCTCCTGCTCAGACGATCGCGCACTCGTTCCGACCCACCTCCAGGAGATCCGCCTCCGACGGGTTCGGGGTGATGAGTCCGACGTTGATCGCCTTGATCTTCGGGTAGGTCTCCGGCGCCGGGGCTTCGTGTCCTATGACCCAGCTGACGAAGCGTTCGCGGTCCGCCGCGAGCTTCAGCGCCTCGTTCGTCTCGCGCAATTCACCCATTTCGGCAGCGATCGTGCGATCCGGATTTCGCTCCCGCTCGACGGAATAGTGTGCCGGAAGTACGGTCCAGCTTCCGGGCCACTGCGTGAGCGCACGGTGGGTGCTCGCCCACAGCTGTTCGCTCCACTCCTCCGTCCGGCCGGCCAGGTCCGGACGACCGACCGATTCCACGAACAGGAAATCCCCCGTTATCGCAGCCCGATCGCCGGCGAGCAAAGTCACGCTTCCCTCGGTATGGCCAGGTGTATGCAGGACTCCCAGCCTGCCCTCTCCGACCTGGATCTCGTCCCCCTCTCCGACGGAGGTGAACGGGATGACTCCCGGAGTCCCGTCGTACGGGTAGACCATGTCCGCCGGATGCAGATACCACGGCACACCCAGCGACCGGGCGAGGTTCGGCCCGCCGCTGATGTAGTCGGCGTGAACGTGGGTATCCGCCACCGCCGTGATTCTCGCCCCGGCCCGCGCCGCTTCGTCCAGCCAGGTCTGGTAATACAGCGACACATCCACTGCGATCGCCTCGTCGCCACTGATCAGCAGATAGCCGAGCGCCGCCTTGCCGAGGCGATCGAACTGAATCAAATGGTCGAACCCCGGCGGGGCCAGCAGCGGGCGTGGCAGGGAGAGGTGCATCCATTCGTTGATACCGCCGCGCAGCGACTTCGCCTCGTAGCCGGCGACGGTCAGCCAGGCGGCGACCCGGAGGCTGTCGTTGCCGTGCCCACATACCACCACGACATCGGTGTCCTGGTCGAGGCCTGCCTCGGCCGGATCCCCGAACCCCACGAGCTCAGACCCCCTGATGTTGATATACCGGTCGGGCGGCACGGGACTCACCGTTCCGTTCACCAGCCGCGCCGGGGCTCGCACGTCGAGCACCTGGACCGGCTCGCCGGCTTCGAGCCGGCGGGCGAGCTCCTCGGGTCCGACTTCGAGCTGGTCCCTGGTCAGTCGCATCGGATCGCTCCGCCGGTGTCGTTCATCTCGGAATCTCTGCTCACTCCGACAGAAGGGCCTCGACCTCGTCGAGCAATTTGGGAATCGGCTCGCCGAGCACCCTGTGGCCATCGGCCGTGACGACGACGTCGTCTTCCACCCTGACACCGCCGAAGTCCCTCCACGAATCGAGCACGTCGTAGTCGATGAACGACTCGTGCATCCCGTCGGCCTGCCAGCGGTCGATCAGCGCGGGAATGAAATACAGACCGGGCTCTACCGTGAGCACGAATCCGGGCTGCAGGGACCGGCCGAGCCGCAGCGATGCGAGGCCGAACTGGCTGCTTCGTTCGAGTTCCGTCCCGTAGCCCACGTAGTCTTCGTCCAGACCCTCTCCGTCGTGTACATCGAGGCCCATCATGTGCCCGAGTCCGTGCGGCATGAACAGGGCGTGCGCGCCTGCGGCGACCGCCTCGGCGGGATCACCCTTCATGATCTCGAGGTCGGTCAGACCGTCCGCCAGTATCCGGCAGGCCGCGAGGTGAATGTCCAGGTAGCGGACGCCCGGTCGAACGGCTTCGATCGAGCGGATCTCGGCTTCCAGGACCAGTTCGTAGATCACACTCTGTCGCTCGTCGAACCGCCCACCGATCGGGAGCGTCCGGGTGATGTCGCCCGCGTAGCCGGACGGGGAGACACCGCCCGTGTCCAGCACGACGATATCGCCGGCCGACAACGTGTTCGGATAGTGATGATTGTGGAGCGTCTCGCCATGCTTCGAGCAGATGATCGGAAACGACAGTCGGCCACCGTGTCTCAGTGCCATTCCTTCGACGGCGCCGGCGACTTCCCACTCGGCCACGCCCGGACGCGCCACCCGCATTCCTTCGAGGTGCATAGCCCGGGTGATCGCCATCGCCTTTTCGGTTTCCTCGATCTCCTCGGCGGTCTTGATGATCCGCTGATCCACGACGGCCTCGACGAATGACCTGGAGATCGTGGAATCGATCTCCGCGACCGGGATTCCGAGCCAGCCCGCTACCCCGATGCGGCTGGCGGCCCGATAAAGCGGAAGCTGGTGGATCTTCCGGCCGGCAGAGCGCAGCGCTTCAATCCGCGCCGCGACCTCCTCGATCGGCGCCGAACCGGATGCACCGACCCGCTCGGCCTTCGAGGCGAGCGAGGGCTGGGGACCGGTCCATACGACTTCGTCGATCGTCGGATCGTGGCCGAACAGGATCGCCTCACCGGAATCGGCATCGAGCAGACCTACGAGGCCGGGCTCATCGAGTCCCCAGTAGTACAGGAAACTCCTGTCCTGCCAGAACGGGTAGGGATTGTCGGCATAGTTCATCGGGGTGAGATCGTTGCCGACGAACATCATGACTCCCGAACCGATGCGCTCACAAAGCTGGCGTCGGCGTTCGCTGTATGTGCTGGCCTCGAACATTCTGCTACCTCTCCGGCCGCGGAAATCGCGGCATTCAGTTTTCGGGCACATGGATTCGTGAAGATACCTTCACGAATTCACAAAGGCCTCCCCTGACAGGACGACGTCGAGCTCGCTCACTACGCGGTCGGCGTCTTCCGCCGTAAACACCAGCGGCGGCTTGATCTTGATCACGTTGTCGAACGGACCATCGGTACTCAGCAGGATGCTCCGCTCCCGCATCGCGTTGACGACCGCCGACGCCTCCGCCGTCGCCGGCTCCAGCGTCTCGGGGTCGCGCACCAGTTCGGCCCCGATGAACAGGCCCAGACCGCGGACATCGCCGATGATAGAATGAGACGCTGCGAGCTCGCGCAATCCCGCCTGGAATCGTTCTCCCGCAACCCGGGCGTTCTCCCGCAGCCCCTCGTCCTCGATCACGTCGAGAACCGCCAGACCGATGGCACAGGATACGGGGTTCCCACCGAAGGTATTGAAGTATTCCATGCCGTTGTCGAATGCGTCGGCGATGGCTCGCGTGGTGACGACCGCGCCCAGCGGGTGTCCGTTTCCGATCGGCTTTCCGAGGGTCACGATATCGGGAGCCGCGCCCTGGACCTCGAACCCCCACCAGTGCGTTCCGACTCGGCCGAAGCCCACCTGCACCTCGTCGGCCACACACACCGCACCGGCGGCCCGTGTGTGGTCGAATGCCGACCGAAGATAGCCCTCCGGGGGAACGATCTGCCCCGCGCAACCGGGCACCGACTCAGCGAGGAACGCGGCAGCAGGACGACCAGCACCGGCGGCGGCCGTCAACTGCGCGGCGACGCCCTCCGCATATCGCTCACCGGCTTCCGGATTCCCGTGGCGAAACGGGCCGCGGTATGGATCAGGTGCCGGCGCCACGTGCACGTATTCGGGTTTCCCGGCGCCGCCGCGGCCATTGAACTTGTACGGGCTCAAATCCACCAGGGCGCCTGTGTTCCCGTGGTAGGCACCGTCGATCACCACGACGTCCCGTCGTCCGGTAGCGATCCTGGCCAGTCGCAGAGCCAGTTCGTTGGCCTCACTCCCCGAGCACACGAAGTAGCACACTTCGAGTGGCTCGGGCAGGGTCGCGGACAGTCGTCGTGCATACTCGACAATGTTCTCGTGCAGGTACCGGGTGTTCGTATTCAGGAGAGCCATCTGCCTCCCGGCCGCCTCGAGGACCCGCGGATGACAGTGGCCGACGTGGCACACGTTGTTGACACAGTCCAGATAGGACTGCCCCTCGGCGTCGAACAGGAACTGTCGCTCGCCCCTAACGATATGCAGCGGCCTGCGGTACGAGACGCTCAGAGAGCCGCCGATGTAGCGGTCGCGGAGTGCGAGAATCTCGTCGGAGTTCATGGTTCTGTCGTCATCCTTCCACGCAGAGCCCCGGGATCATCGGACAGCCAGTCCAGGATCCGCCAGGCCTGTGGCTCGGAAACCGTCACGAATGCGTTGTCCGGATCACAACTCCGTTCGTAGGCCGAGATCGTCACACTGACGCAGAGTCGCGCCTCGATCAAGTCGGGAAGCAGTTCGATCTCATCGACCCCGAGCGGCAGGGACTGCTGGTACCCGGACAGCACGGATCGAGCTGATTCGACTGGCGGGCCAGGCCCGAGCATCACGTAGGCCATGGCGATCGCCGGCTCACAGACGCGTGGAGTCCACATCATGTCCCCGAAATCCAGCAGGCCGCACGGTTCGAATAGCGATTCGCTCGCAGGGCACACGAGGACATTGTGGTCGTTTGCGTCGTTGTGCACGGCCTGGAACGGAAGTCGCTCGAGCCGTGGAATGATCTCCGCTTCGAATCTCCTCAATCTGCGGCGGACCAGGTCCCGTCCGGCGGGGTCGGCGATATTCCCGCTCAGCGCCAGAATGGCCGGGGCCTGCATCAGATCCCAGCGGAACTCCCGGTGGATGGCCGGATCGTCGAAGTCGGACAGCCGAACGTCAAGCTCGCCAAGGGCCACGCCGAGAGCACGGAGGAGTCCCGGAGGACGCGTTGAAAGGCGCGCGATAGGCATGCCGGCCAGCCAGGTCACCAGCCAGGCCGGGTGCTCTCCCGCCATCACGACCGATCCACCATCGGAGCAACGCACGACCTCCGGCACCCGCAGCGCGGAGCCGGTATTGCCGGCCAGGTGATCGAGGACTCCGATCTGCGCAGCGAGATACTCCGGCAGTTCGTCGGAGTTGGAGATCTTCAGGACGAAGCTGCCACGCGGCGTCTCCAGCCTGAAGTTCTGGTCGATGGAACTGGGCAGTTCGTGGGCTACCGAGGTGAGCCCCCAGTGCCGCCTCGCCAGTTCCTGCGCCTGGTCCGTGGACAGTCGGGGAACGATCGTGTTAGTCCGTTGCGCCTGAGGAACCTACCTTCACTGCCGCCGTCGGGCGGATCCGGCAAGCTTCGCCGGTGCCGCGGCCGAGTCAACCTGGGGGCACCACGGCTTCAACACCGGAGGCTGTTTTGATCCGAACGGCTGTGCTTCGCTCGTACCTCGCCCCCTGCTGCGTCGTCATGTTGAGCCTGTCCGCTTCCTGTGTGAGCGCGGAATACGATTCCGTCGCGGAGAGCACGCACGAGCAGCATTCGGAGGGCGTTCCGGACTGGGAAAACCCGGCGGTTTTCGACATCGGCAAGGAGCGGCCCCACGCCACTTTCATCCCGTTCCCTGATGTCGCGACGGCGCTGTCCCTCCCCCGCGCCGAATCGCCGTGGTACCTGTCCCTGAATGGCCAGTGGAAATTCGACTGGGTACGGCAGCCGGCCGACCGCCCGCTCGACTTCATGGTCGAGGGATTCGACGCCAGCGACTGGGGACAGATCGAGGTGCCGGGAAGCTGGGAGATCCAGGGTCACGGTATCCCGCACTACTTCGACGTCGCCTACCCGTTTCCACCGGACCCGCCGTTCATTCCGCACGATTACAACCCGGTGGGATCGTATCTGCACACCTTCGAGATCCCGTTGGACTGGGATGGCCGGGAGATCTTCCTGGTCTTCGACGGCATCCGCTCCGCCGGCCACGTGTGGGTGAACGGTGAAGCAGTCGGATACAGCCAGGACAGTCGGACACCCGCCGAGTTTCGGATCACCGACTACCTGCGGCCGGGTGAGAATTCG
Source organism: Gemmatimonadota bacterium (assembly GCA_039585935.1). Taxonomy (GTDB): domain Bacteria; phylum Gemmatimonadota; class Gemmatimonadetes; order Palauibacterales; family Palauibacteraceae; genus Carthagonibacter. The sequence continues at coordinate 1,299 of JBDGUY010000010.1, read as the reverse complement.
CTCGCAGTCCAGGTATTCCGCTGGAGCGACGGCAGCTACCTGGAAGACCAGGACATGTGGCGGATCAGTGGAATCTTCCGTGACGTCTACCTGTACGCGCCGCCGTCGGTACGGGTGCGAGATTTCGAGGTACAGGCCGGGCTGGACGATGCCTTCGCGAACGGCCGACTCGCGGTCCAGGTGGAGGTCCAGGGCCTCTCCGGCCCGGAGTCGGGCTCGATCGATGTCGAACTGCTGGACCCGGCGGGCGTTCCTGTGCCGGGAGTCTCGGTGTCGGGAGCGTACGAGATCGGGAGCGGGGGGCACGACACCCTGTCGTTCGTCTCCGACGTGATCGCGCCTCTCAAATGGACGGCCGAGACGCCGAATCTGTATCGCCTAGTACTCACTCACCGGGACACCGACGGTGGGATTCGCGAAGTCGTCTCCGCGCGAACCGGCTTTCGCCGGGTCGAGATCGCCGGCGGGCAGCTTCGGGTGAACGGCGTTCCCGTAATCCTGCGCGGCGTGAATCGGCACGAGCACGATCCGGAGACGGGCCAGACCGTCTCCGAAGCGGGGATGCTGCGTGACATCGAGCTGATGAAGCAGCACAACATCAACGCGGTCCGCGCATCCCACTACCCGAACGTCCCGCGCTGGTACGAATTGACGGATGAGCACGGTCTGTACGTCGTGGACGAAGCGAATATCGAGTCACACGGGATCGATTGCGATCCGGATCTCACGCTCGCCGAGAAGCCGGAGTGGCTGGCGGCGCACATGGACCGGACCGTCCGCATGGTGGAGCGGGACAAGAACCATCCATCGATCATCCTGTGGTCGCTCGGGAACGAGGCCTGCGACGGCAAAAACTTCGTTGCGACCTCCGCCTGGATCCACGAACGGGACCCGTCCCGTCCCGTGATGTACGAGCCGGCCGGACGGGCCGAGCACGTGGACCTCGTGACACCGATGTACGCCCGCGACTACATGCTCGAAGCGTACGCCCGCGACCACGACGACAGGCCCTACATCATGTGCGAGTACGCCCACGCGATGGGGAACAGCGTCGGAAATCTCGCCGAGTACTGGGACATCATATACGAGCACGACATCCTGCAGGGCGGCTTCATCTGGGACTGGGTGGACCAGGGCTTGTGGCGCACCGCGAATGACGGCACCCGCTATTTCGTGTATGGCGGCGATTTCGGAACGGACACACCGAGCGACCGCAACTTCCTGCTCAACGGACTCGTCACGGCTGACCGCAGGCCGCAGCCGCATCTCCACGAAGTAAAGAAGGTCTACCAGCCGGTG
>JBDGUY010000009.1:0-27583 GCA_039585935.1 Gemmatimonadota bacterium | reverse complement strand
CGAGGCCCGGAAGTCGGCGGAGCAGGGCTATCCAGCTGCCGCGGCACGATCGGAACAATCCACGCTCGACTATGAGCGAATGGAGGCCGAGCGGCTTCGTGAAGAACTCGAGAAGAAGCTTTCGCAGGCGGAAGAGCAGTGGATGCTCCTCCGGTCGATGGTGCAGGAGCGCCTGCGACGATCCGGTGCTTCCGATTCAGATGGGCCCCGGCCTGACGTCGAGGCTGTCTCCGTGCACAGAAAGCAGCCAACTCGTACCACGAAACTGACCCCGGCCTCTGAAGAGCCCGGAGGAGCATACGGTCGATGGTAAGCCGCCCCAGCCCCAAGGAGTGTACCGTGGAGAACTTGAGGTCGCGCGTCGGAAACGAGAGAGGAGCGGTCCTGATCCTCGTCGCCGCCTCGATGGTCGTCATTCTCGGATTCGCATCGCTCGCCGTCGATGTTGGGAGTCTCATGCTGGCTCGATCCGAGTCGCAGAAGGCTGCCGACGCGGCTGCTCTTGCCGGCGCCGGGTGGCTCATCCCGGCCCCGGACGACTCGGCTGGCGCCCGGCTTCGGGCGATCGACTTCGCCTCGCGGAACAACATCCTGCGGGTTCCCGCGGTCGTCTTGCCGGAAGACGTCCACGTAGATCTCGATTCGTCCCTGGTGCGAGTGCATGTGATCAACTCGATGGCACGGGGCAATCCGGTTCCGACGTTCTTCGCGAAGGTACTCGGGATCAACACCGTGAACGTCTCCACGGTGGCAACGGCGTGGGCTTCGCCCGCTGACGCGCTTCCGGATGCGGATGTCGACTGTCCGCTGCCGATCGCGCTGCCGGACCGTTGGATCGATTCGAACGGCAACCGCGATTGGGACCCCGGCGAGACCTACAATCCCGAGGGGACCGGGTTCAGCGACGCCGACATCGGCGAGCTCATAGTCCTCAAGGTGTCGGGCTCAGAAGACAACGGACCCCCTTCCTGTCGCGAGGCTGCCGAGAGCCCGCTCGTCGACATGGATCTGTGTCGGGAGCTGCCGGACAGCGACAACTGGCGCTGCTGGTACCAGCCGGAAGAGCATTCCGGCGGTGGCACCGACGCCCTGGGACCGCAGATCTACCCCGGGGATCAGTGCGCCGACCCGCTCGCGGTCGGGGATCCGGTGTGGGCGGCATCCGGTAGCGGAAATAAGCAGAGCATGGTGGAGACGGTGCACGAGGACTTCGGTGGCCGGGAAGAGTGCAGCACCGTATGCGAGACGGTCACGAATCCGGATGGAACTACGGGCGAGGTATGCTCCAACGTCTGCACCCAGCAGAACGGAACGGGCAGCTTCGCGGACCTGATCCGCGCGGATCCAGACCTCGTGTGGTCTGATCCGGACGGTGATCTCGGGCCCAGAGCCGGCTGCGTGGTCCGGAGCACCAGTCCCACCACGCCGACCGGGTCGCCGAACTGCGTGGAGAACAGCCCGCGAATCCGCAAAGTGCCAATCATTCGTCCCGATGCGGTTACGGCTACGGGTTCCGGTGTTACGACCACAGTCGTCGACTTCACCGGAGTGTTCGTCGAGCGCGTGTCCTGCAATTACGGTCTTGGCGATTTCGGCGGTCCGGAAGGAAACTGGAACGTCTACGTGCGACTGGTCCGGGCACCGGGCGCCGGCGGGGGCGGAAGTGGAAACAATCCCGGCCCGACCCCCGGCGGGACCACCCTGAAGCGGCTGCGGCTGATCCAGTAAGAAATCAGCCCTTTCGGGGGCTCCCGTTTCCAGGAGAATCCACTATATTGACTGCAGGATGGACGCTGCCTGGAGAGCTGCAACTGTTGCTGTAGCATCAGTACCACGATTCCACGGCAGCGCCAACAGGACGGATAGCGAACGCATCCGCTTCGACTACAAGTAGTTATGAGCGGCCTCTCGACGCCAGTGTGATCTGGCACGGCTCTTTCAGTGGGACAAGGCGTCAGCGTTCGAGAAACATCGTCTCGGTCTGACATTGATGATTCGGCCTGTTGACAGGCGAATCTGCGGGAAATGGAACACGAGGCGGATTCGACGGGTCCAATGTGTGGTCGCCGGATTCCGGTTTCGTGCTGTGCCGTCGGCCCCGGCAACACAGAAACTTGTAGGGTACAGGCGACACTCGCCAATAAGTTGGATTCAGGCGTTCAGGAGACAGAGCATGAGGGGCTGGAAGGCACGACTCAAAGACGAAACGGGCGCGGCACTGATCCTCGTGGCGGGCACGATGATCGCCCTGCTCGGGTTCGCAGCACTTGCCGTCCATGCAGGCAACCTGCTGATGATCCGCACAGAGTCGCAGCGAGCCGTCGATGCGGCCGCTCTGGCGGGGGCCGGGCACCTGCTCATCGACTCCGATGACTCACTAGGTGCTGCCAATCGTGCAATCGACTTCGCGGCGAAGAACAAGGTCGCTGGCTCTTCAGCCGTGATCCTGCCAGGTGACGTGGACGTGGACCTGCCCAACTGGACGGTCACGGCACGATTGTATCTGACTGAGGATCGCGGCAATGCACCGGGAACTTTCTTCGCCAAGATCCTCGGCATCAACTCGGTGAACGTCGTGACCTATGCAAAGGCCTGGGCCGCGCCGGCCAACGGGGTCGAACCGGGAGGGACGATCGAGGACTGCGTGCTCCCGGTGGGCCTGCTCGATTACTACGATACGGATGGTGATGGTCAGTACACCGAAGGGGAACCACAATTCGGCTTTGACGAGTCGGATCATGGAAAACTGCTCAAACTGACCGTTAGCGGCTCGAGCGACAAAGGACCGCCGGCATGCCAGGATGAACCCTTGTGGGACGAGACCACGCAGACAGGCGTGTGGAACGCGAATCCCGACGTCGACTACTGCAATTCAACATCCGAAACGGAGAGCTGGTCCTGCTGGTACCAGATGGAGGAGCACACAGGCGGCGGGGCGACCGATCTCGGGGACCAGATCCTGGGGAATTCGTGCAACGAGATCACCGAGGGACAGCAGTTGTGGCAAGCATCGGCGGGTGGTGAGAAGCAGAGTTTGACCTCTGCGGATGACGCGGCCGGTGGACCCGGATCCTTCCGGGATCTTATAGAACTCGATCTGCAGCAAAATGGTGGGGTTGACCTGGTATGGTGCCCCAACGGCTCCGGCGGCGATGACTCGGTAGGCTGTCCGATGCGGGGAAGTTGCGGCGGCGCCTGTGTTACGGAGAGCCCACGACTTCGGGCGGCTCCAGTCATTGATCCGGAGACAGCAAACGGCACAGGTGCTAATAACAGGTTCACCGTATCCGGATTCACAGGTGTGTTTATCGAGAAGGTGGCCTGCAATTTCAGTGATTCCTATGGTCAGCTTGATGGACCAGCAGGTAACTGGAACGTGTACGTCCGGATCATGACGGCGCAGACCGTGGGCACGAACAATGGGGATACGCCGCCCGACGAAGACTCGCTGGTCAGGAGACTCCAACTGATCGAATAATAGACAGAGGAGTCAACGGCGGGCGACCGTCGGGTGTCTCCATGAAAGCGGGCCCTCGAGATCGGGGTGCACACGCACCGCGAACATCGCCACTTCCTGCCGGTTCCTGAGCCCCAGCTTCTTCATCACGCGGCTCAGGTGGTTCTTCACCGTCTGCTCCGCGATCTCGAGCTCGGCGGCAATCTCCTTGTTCTCCAGTCCCCGGGCGACGAGCGAGATGATCTCGAGCTCCCGGCCCGTGACGCGCCCAGCCTCCGGGGCCGCATGCGACATGCGCCCGACCATGGATCCGAGCCACCCGCCAGCTGACAGCCCGCCGGCTGCCACGGTCCGAATCGCACGAACCAGGCGATCCGGCTCGGCGACTTTTGGAACGCAGCCGCGAGCCGAGGAACGAAGCGCCATCAGGCAGCACTCGCTGAGCTTCGAAATGGCGTCGTCGGAGAATTGCGGACCTGACGGGTCGGCCAGCATGGACCGAATCACGCATTCGTCGTCCGAATGATTGACCATCACGATGACGCCGATGGTCGGTCGGGCCTCCCGGATCGCCTCCACGAGTTGCAGCTCCGCCCGGTGAAAGTCCGAATCCACGACAACGATGTCCGGCCCGTGTTGTTCGACGGCGGGGAGTATCTGCGCGATCTCGGAGACCTCGTCGACGACCTGCATGTCTTCGGCCTCATCCAGCACCTTGCGCACACCGGTCCGGAGGAACGGCACGGCCAGCGCAATCAGCACGCGGATGGGGGTCCTGGCGGGATCGTCAGTAGCGCCGATCGAGGCGCGATCGATATCGGTTTCGGTCATGATGAATTTCGTTAGCGGAGCATTCCGGGCCCGGTCGCCGGTCGCGTTCCCGGACCGATCCAAGGGACAATGAGCGGCTTCGATGCGCAAGCTACTGGTCGCCAGGCAGCGACTCTCTTTGACGGTACGTACGTACCAAAGTCGAGTGTACGAAAGACCGATTGTGCGGTTCACCGGACCGTGCAGATTGATAGGTGTCGCGCCTGGATCGGCGCGGCGTTCGATAATCAGCGTAACCCTTCCGTCCGGCGTCACGCCGGATAAAGACTCCTTCCGCAGCCTCGGAGGAAGCCCCGCTTCGGCGGGGCTTCCGAATTTTGGGGAAGGTTGACGGTCCCCCCGATCGCGGAGTGCTGGCTGTGACGAAAGGACCCGCAACGGGTCCGCGGAGACTCCGCCCCGGCTCAAGCTTCAGAGACGCGTTTCGAGCCTGCTGTGTGAATCTGCGTAACTAATTGTGAATGTGTTTCTTGGGATGTGCAGGACGACTCGGCGGAGTCTCCGGGATGTGATTCGATATGGCCGGAAACTTGCTGCTCCTGTAGGCTTGGACGACGCGCGGCTATTGGTCGGCTTGCACGGTCGCCAACAGGAATACTCATACCCGGCTACACGAGGAAATCATGAAGCGCATCGTCGTGACGGGAGCCGCGGGCCAGATCGGGACCGAGATGGTCACGCGGCTACGGGAGCTGTACGGAACGGACGCTGTGCTGGCCACTGATATCCGGTCTCCCGGTGCGGACACCGGGCCGTTCGCATTCGTAGACGTGACGAACGGTGAGTCTCTCGATGCGGCCATCGCTCGCCACCGAGCGGACACGGTGTTTCACCTCGCCGCGATCCTGTCGGCCGTGGGCGAGCAGCGTCCCCAGCTTACCTACCAGGTAAATATCGGGGGTCTGTTCAACGTGCTCGAAGTCGCCCGCGCGAGGGAGTGCGCGGTGTTCACGCCGAGTTCGATTGCGGCGTTCGGCCCTGGCACTCCGCCCGACCCGACGCCTCAGGACACGATTCAGCGACCCAACACGATGTACGGGGTCTCGAAGGTCGCCGGTGAACTGCTGTGCGACTACTACTTCAGCCGCTTCGGGCTCGATACGCGGGGAGTCAGGTATCCCGGGCTCGTGTCGTATGTCACGGCCCCCGGCGGCGGCACGACCGACTATGCGGTCGAGATCTACTGCGAGGCCGTGCTTCACAATCGATACGAGTGCTTCCTCGCGGAGGGCACGCAGCTCGACATGATGTACATGCCCGACGCGATCCGGGCGGCGATCGAGCTGATGGAAGCGCCCGCCGATTCGCTCGTGCATCGCAACGCCTTCAACATCGGGGCGATGCAGCTCACCCCGGAGAAGATTGCAGCGTCGATTCGACGACGACTCCCGGACTTCGAACTCACCTACGACGTCGATCCGGCGCGCCAGGCGATAGCAGAATCCTGGCCACGGCGGGTCGATGACTCGGCCGCCCGAGAGGAATGGGGTTGGTCTCCGGAGTACGACCTCGACGCGATGACCGATGAGATGCTGGACGAATTGGCAGCGGAACTCTGAATCATTTCCGGGGCGGCCTCGCTCCGGTGGAGAATAGGGAACGATGAATCGAACGAGCGCCGAAGAGGCGGTATCCGTAATCCGGTCGGGAAACCGGGTCTTCATTCACTCCGTCGCGGCTGCGCCGCAGAGACTGATCCAGGCGATGACGGCTCGCGCTCCAGAGCTGAAGGACGTGGAGATCGTGCACCTCCACACCGAGGGCCCTGCCCCGTACGCGGCGCCCGAGCTGCGTGAGAGCTTCAGGGTAAACGCGCTGTTCGTCGGCGCCAACGTCCGGGACGCGATCAACTCCGGTGAGTCCAGCTACATCCCCGTCTTCCTCAGCGAGACATCGAACCTGTTCCGCCGCGGAATCCTCCCGGTCGATGTCGCTCTGATCCAGGTCTCGCCTCCCGACAATCACGGGTTCGTCTCGCTCGGCGTGTCTGTCGACTGCAGCCGCGCAGCCGTGCAGGCGGCCAAGTTCGTCATCGCGCAGGTAAATCCCAACATGCCACGTACACACGGAGATGGCGTGATTCACGTCGACCAGATCGACGCGTTCGTGGACGGTGACGATCCGCTGCACGAGGTCCCGCCGCCCGAACTCAGCGACATCGAGCGAGCGATCGGGAAATACTGCGCGGAACTGATCGAGGACGGGGCGACGCTGCAGATGGGGATCGGAGCGATCCCCGACGCGGTCCTCGGAGCACTCGGAGGGCACCAGAACCTGGGGATTCACACGGAGATGTTTTCCGATGGTGCGATCGACCTGATCGAGTCGGGTGTGATCAACGGACTGCACAAGCGGTCCCATCCGGGTAAGGTCGTTGCGACCTTCGTCATGGGAACACGCCGGATGTACGACTTCATCGACGACAACCCCCAGGTCGCGATGCTGGACGTAGGCTACACGAACGACACGGCGGTCATCCGTCGGAATCCGAAGGTGACGGCGATCAACAGCGCAATCGAGGTTGACCTGACCGGCCAGGTCTGTGCCGATTCTATCGGCACGCGCCAGTATTCCGGCGTCGGCGGCCAGATGGATTTCATTCGGGGCGCATCCCTGTCCGAGGGCGGAAAGCCGATCATCGCGCTGCCCTCGGTCACGCGTCGCGGAGAGACTCGCATCGTTCCCTACCTGAAACGAGGGGCCGGAGTCGTCTCGACGCGCGCGCACGTGCATTATGTAGTGACGGAGTGGGGGGTCGCGAACCTGTATGGCCAGAACCTGCAGGCTCGGGCCCGACTGATGATCGACCTCGCGCACCCCGATCACAGGGAGCAGCTCGAACGCGAGGCTATCGAGCGTTTCCAGACATTGCCGGATTGAGCCCGATCGCTCCGAACCGGCTCGACTGGACCCGGGACATTCAACGGAGATATCGATGACGGAATCCCGATTCCGCGTTCCGCACACGCTCGTCCTGCTGTTCGGGATGATCCTGCTCGCATTTGCTCTCACGCAGTTTCTTCCCCAGGGATCGTTCGAGCGGGTGACGAACTCGGTCGGGCGCGAGCAGGTGATCCCGGCGAGCTATACACCGCTGGAGCAGTCGGACCGACTTCCCCCATCCGCGATTTTCACATCGATTCCGCACGGTTTCGAGGCTGCGGGTGAGATCATCTTCTTCATCTTCATCATCGGCGGTGCGTTCGGGGTCTTTCGGGCGACCGGAGCGGCGGATGCCGCGATTGGAGCCATGCTGCGCCGCCTCGGAGAACGTCCCGCGGTACTGATCGCGGGAGGCATCCTGCTGTTCGCGGTCGGATCCAGCACGATCGGGATGGCCGAGGAGTACCTGCCGTTCGTGCCTTTGATCGTCGCGCTCACGCTCGCCCTCGGGATGGACGAGATCACGGGCGTCGCCGTGATGTGCATCGGGTACGGAGTCGGATACGGCACGGCCCTGATCAATCCGTTTACGGTATTCATCGCCCAGGACGTAGCTGGAGTGCAGCAGGGCACAGGCCTGACGTACCGGCTGGTGCTGCTCGCGGTGTTCTTCGTCATCGGCTTCCATCACACCTGGCGATATGCCTCCCGCGTGAAGAAGGATCCGTCGCGGAGCCTGATGGCCGGGGTCGAGACCGACGCCGGTCACGAACGGGTCGACGTGGCAGCCCAGCCGCGGATGACGGAGACGCAGAAGCTCGTCATCGTGCTCGTCGGGGTAACGCTGGCGGTGTTGATCTGGGGGCTCAAGGCGCGCGGCTGGTACCTGATCGAGATGGGGGCCCTGTTCCTCGCTCTGGCACTGGCGATCGGAGTCGTGGGGCGTCTCGGCGCGGACGGGACAGCGCGAGAATTCTGCATCGGCGCAGCAGAGCTCACGACCACGGCGATCCTCGTGGGGTTTGCACGGGCGATCCAGGTGGTGCTGGACGATGGCATGGTGGTGGACACGATCATCAACGGCCTTGCCCAGCCGCTGCAGAGAATGGGAGCGGAGTTCGCCGCCATGGGGATGTTCTTCGTCCAGAGCGTTCTGAACTTCTTCATTCCGTCCGGCAGCGGGCAGGCTTACGTCACGATGCCGATCATGGCTCCGCTGGCCGACCTCGTCGGGGTCACGCGCCAGGTGTCGGTGCTGGCTTTCCAATTCGGTGATGGATTCACGAACATCCTCGTTCCCACGAACGCGGTCCTGGTGGGAATCCTGGCCATCGCGGGTGTACCGTATGATCGCTGGTTCCGCTTCGTGATCCCGTTCATGCTGAAGGTGTGGATCGTGGGCTCGATCGCGCTGGCGATCGCGGTGAGGATCGGGTTCTCCTGAATACGAAGCGGGAGGGGACGATGTCGAGTTCCGGGTTCGCCAGGTGCTCAGCGGCTGCCGCGCTGATTGCACTCGCCGCGCTGACCACGGTCTCGCAGGCGGCTGCGCAGGTCCCCGTCGGCGATTTCTACTACTTCGATCGATCCGATGCCGGGGTCAGCAGGACCAGCGTTACGACCCTGGCCGAAGAGAGCCACGTCACGGGGGCAGGCGGGTTGACATGGTCCTGCGAAGACGGGGAACGACGCCTGATCGTTTCCTCGACCTATCTCGGTCGATCGATGCGTGCCCGGGTCCGCTGGGCATTCGATGGCGAGGAGCCCGGCGAACCCGAGAGTTGGATCCTGCGGCGCACGGGAATGGCCGTGATCGCCCCGGCGGAAGTCGAGACAGAGTTCACCCGGCGGGCGCTGGAGTCGAACGGAGTCGTCATGCAGTTGTCGGACTACGAATACCGGCGGCACACGTACACGTTTACGCTCGATGGCCTCGCCGAAGCGCTCCAGATGCTGCAGTGCGCACCTGGGGTCGGCTCGAACTGAGCCTGCCTCGCGCCTCAGGACGCCGAAGCGCCATCCCCGGATTCGAACTCGATCTCGATCGTCAGGATCTCGTGTGGGCCGAGTCGGAGCTCCAGTTGACGACCAGCCGGCCCCTCTGACGAGAGCTCCGACTCGCGCTCTTCGAGCAGGTTCGTGAGCCAGGCACCGTGAATCGCGGAGCCGAAACGGAGCCTCTGCACGTCCTCCATCGCACCCGGATTCCACAGCCGCACGACGAGTGTATCCCTGGCCTCGTGCCTCTTCACGGCGCTGATCCGGCATGCTCCCGCTTCCAGGCTGAGCAGACTGCCGCTCCGGGCGCTTCCGGCCTCGACTCCCTGCACGATGGGTATGGGGGTCCTCCACCGGGCGTCCCAGTCGAGCACCGCGGCAGTCCCGTCACTGCCTCCGAGGGGGAGAAGGGCGTACTGGAAGCTCTGCGGCCCAGGACACTGGGCCGCAGGCGTCGGTACGGTTGGACCCGCGTTCTGGTGACGGCGGGTAGGGAAATCGTCTCTCGACAGCCAGCCGACGGACCGCAGCAGGGTCAGGCCAATCTCGAGGCCGTCTGCCGTATTTGATGGCTCGATCTCCGGCAGGCCCCGTGCAAGGAGAGCCAGGCCGAGTTCGTCCTCGGACACCCACGAGCACCCCTGCTGCGGTATCGTCGCGGCCGGTGGCTGGAACCAGTCTTCGCCCGCCGGCAGTTCGACAGGTCTCTCGTGAACGAGGAAGTGTCCGTCCGACCAGACCCTGTCGGACCCGATACCGGTCGGAAACCGGGCGCGCAGCCGTTGGTCTCGCACCTGGTTGTCGAATCGCGTCTCGATCTCGACGAGTGGTCGGCCGGACTGCAGGCGCACCCGCACCTCGACCGCACATGGCACGAGGCGTGGGTCGCGCGAGCGACGATCGGCCGAGATTCCCTGCGGGAGTGCGAGCTGGAATCGGGCCACGAGCGTGGCCGCCCATCGACCGGCCGACTCGACGCTTACCTCTCCCCGGAGACCTGCCGCATCCACGGTCGAGCTGAATTCTGCCGGGGAGTAGTCGTACTCGTCGCCGACGTCCTCTGTGCTGGCGAGCAGATTCAGCCCGGGGAAGCGATGCCCGGATCGACGGTCCTCCAGATCCAGCGTTCCGTTCGGGTACAGCCGGATCCGAACCAGGCCGTTGTCGAGGCAATCGTCCTCGACCCTGACCGGGTCGAGGCCTTCGATCTCGCACGGGCCGTCGGCTTCGCGCAGGAAGAACCGGGCGTGTCCCAGGGCCGGCAATTCGGCGATGAACTCCAGCGACAGAAAGGTGTCGCTTTCATCCCGCCGCGATTCGGGCCGAATCATCCGATCGCCGAACTTCTCGAGATAGGTGGCGAACTTCTCTGCCTGCCGCTCGTGGTCCAGGACCGTTCGGTAGTCGATGCCCCAGAACCGCTCGACGTACTTCGAATCGAGAACGCGCATCGGTACCTCTGCGCCGTCTTCGTCGTACAGCCGGAGCCGGTGCGGATCGATTCCGAATGGTTGCAGTACCACGAGGCGCCGGACGACCTCGCGGCGCTCGACCGGGAGCGGATTCGCGACGCAGAGCACGGTGTCTCGGTCCCCCCCGGCCCGGGGGGCAAATGTCGGGGCCAGTTCCACGAGAACTTCCCGAACGACGCCCTCGGCCGTCTCCAGCGCCTCGTCGAACCGCGGCCCCATCTGCTCGTGGACCTCGTCGATGCTGCAGCCGCAAATCGAGTCGTGCGGATGGTTCTCGAGCAGGCGCCGCCAGGCCGCTCCGAGCAACGGACTGCTGTCCGTCAGGCCGTGGGCGAATCGGGCATAGGCATCCAGCGGCTCGGCAACGTCGGTGAGCCATAGCGTGGCCCGGTCGTTCGCCTGCTTGAGCGGCATGCGAGCCGACCACACTCCCGTGAGGATGTGGTGCAGCCGCCCGTGCCGGAGTTCTCCCTCCCAGGAATCCAGTCGGTCACCTTCGACCACGGCATCCCGCACCGCAGCGACATACGAGGCGAGGTTCGAGACCCTGAAATCGGTGTCGGGGAAGGCCCTGCTCAGCGATTCCAGCAGCCGGCGGGTGTCTCGCTGCGGGGGAAAGTGATCGCACCCGTTCGACAGCAGCACCACGTCCGTTCGCCCCAGCGTCCGCATGCGCCCGAACAGCTCGCGTACCTGGTCGACGGCACGCTCGAAGTCGAGCTCACGAGGCGTGTGCGCGTGCCAGATCTCGTGGTGTCCGAGTCCGCCTGCGTTGCAGTAGCCCGAGCACTGATTGATCGCCAGCACCGAACTGCCGTCCGGCGCTCTCCAGACGAACTCGAATCCGAGGTGATCGATCTCGTCCCCGTTGCCGCGCGTGTAGAGAAACGAGTCGATGCCGGCCCGTCTCAGGATCTGAGGCAGCTGCGCGACGTGCCCGAACGAATCGGGCATGTATCCGACCTTCTGCACGCCTCCCAGCTCCCGCGCGACGGAGTGGCCGGCCAGGAGATTCCTGACCAGCGACTCACCGCTGACCAGGAATTCATCCGGCAGCACGTACCAGGGGCCGAGCGACATTCTCCCCTCGCGGACCAGGCTGCGGATCCGCTCGGCATCCTCCGGATAGATCTCGCAGTGGTCCCGGGCGAGGATCGCCTGGCCGTCGAGCAGGAAGTGGGTGAATGCCGGATCCTGCTCCAGTCGGTCCAGGACCTCACGCACGATCCGGGTCATCGAAACGCGAAAGTCGGCAAATGTTCGGTACCACTCCCGGTCCCAGTGTGTGTGCGGAACCAGGAAGGCGATCCGGGGAGCGGTCGCGAATCCCGAACCCGGTACGCCCGGTTCAGTCATCCGGGCCGTCCACCGGGTCGCAGGCGTCGAGCAGACGTCCCACGGTGCTCGTGGCGAGGCACACCGAGGTGTCGGCGGCGCCATAGTACAACAGCACGCGGCCGTCTTCAGACGCGAAGTCCTCGTCGTCGATATCGTCTACGATCCAGCCGCTCGGGAACACGACGTTCGGAACCTGGCCGACCAGCTCGTACAGCTTTCGCGGCTCGAGGATATTGTCCCGGGTCCGCGCGATGACGCGGCGCGGATCGTCGAGATCGAGCAGTGCCGCGCCTGCCTGGTAGATGTTGGTGCCCGAGAAGTGCGTAGCGACGCCGTGGTACACGACCAGCCATCCGCGCCTCGTCTTGAGCGGCGGGGGGCCGGCGCCGATCCGCTCGTCCCACAGCCGTGGCCGTCCGCGGAGCACCGGGCCCAGCGCCTGCCAGTGAACGAGATCCTCGGACTCGGAGAGGACGATCTCATCTCCTGTCGTCGGTCCGTCGGCGAGCTGAATCCGATTCGGCCGATCCAGCCGCAGGTACTTTCCATTCCGGCGGGTCGGAAACAGTACTCCGTTTCGAACGTCCGGTCCCTGCTCGATACCCACCAGCTCGAACCGCTCGAAATCGGTGGTGCGGGCCACGCCGACCCGGCACAACGTGTCCGTGTCTACCGCGAACATCACGTACCAGGTGTCGTCGATGCGAGTGATGCGGGGATCGAATACGTGGTGGATTCCCTCCGCCTTGGCGTCGAGACCCTCGATATGAACGATGCCCCTCCGTACATCGAAGTTGCGTCCGTTCTCGCTCTCTGCGACGAGGAAGAAGGTGCGCCGGCCACGGGACTGGACCCGCAGGAGCAACAGGTACAGGTCGCCGAATCTGGTGGCTCCCGGATTGAACACCGATGTCGGATCTACGAGGTCCGGTGGCATCGCTGGAACGTCGAAGCCGGTGACTATCGGGTTGTCGGAACTGCGCACCAGTACGGGAATCATCCGCTCGTCCTCCCGAGATTCGAGATCAGTCGTGCACCCATCCGTCGTCCGTCGCGTCCCGCCGTGCCACGGCCAGCCGCTTCAACATGTGGCGGATGTCGCGAATTCCGCCGATCGTGAACCACACGACGACGAAGGCGGCCGCGGCCAGCTCGACGACCACATAGAAACGCCAGAAGCGTTCCCAGTCCGCGTCCGGAACGTCGTGCGTCAGATTCCAGATGGTTCCCAACGCGAAGACCAGCGTCCACAAACCGATCCACGCGTAGGTGACCATGTAGATGATCCGGTCCGACCGGCTCGCTTCCCGGCCGAGACCCAGCGCGCGCCAGCCTCGGCGCGGCGGTCCGTCAGTCTCCGACGGATCCGGGTCACCCGCCTCCGCCCCTCGCGCCAGCAGTCCTTCCAGGTCGAATCGTCTCCCGGGCCCCAGAAGCGAGACCGACACATATACCACGGTGGACGCCGCCATGGCGATTCCCCAGAACACCTGGCCATTGATCGGGAAGTCGTCCACCAGCTGATGAATGACGATGCCGGACACGGCGATCGTCGAACCGGTCAGCATCGCGGCCCATGCCGCCGGCGTGGTGCCCCGGTTCCAGTACAGCCCGCCGATCAGGACCGCTCCCGAACCGCCGGCGAATATCGCACCGGTGATCGCGAAGAACAGGAATATGTACTGGCTCTGCCGAAACAGCAGGCTGAACAGGAAGATGAACAGCGCGACGCCGAAGATCGA
Organism: Gemmatimonadota bacterium; assembly: GCA_039585935.1. Classification (GTDB taxonomy): domain Bacteria; phylum Gemmatimonadota; class Gemmatimonadetes; order Palauibacterales; family Palauibacteraceae; genus Carthagonibacter. The sequence continues at coordinate 13,862 of JBDGUY010000009.1, read as the reverse complement.
CAGCCGCAGTGCCCTCATATGTGCTTCGGGCGTAAAGGGCTTCTTGCGAAACGGCATCACCACGTCCTGGATGAAGATGCTTCCCCAGGAGTGGAGATAGGTGTCGTGCGTACTGATGAACGCCGTGAGCATGACCGCTGCGAACGCTCCGAGCAGTCCGGTCGGCAGCAGCAGGCTGAGCACGGCCGGTACGCGCAGCTGATTGGCGATCGTCTCGCTTTCCGCCGTCGCCAGCAGTCCTGCGACCTGCGCCGATTCGGCCCCGAAATCCGGGTGGTGGAGCACGGTGTAGGCGACGATCGGCACGATGAGCATGAACATGATGTGGGGCAGGCCCCTCCAGTTCGAGAGAACTCCCCCCATCTTGGCCTCGTGCGCGCTCTTGGCCGAAGCATTGTATCCCTGGGTGCCCTGCCACGACATCACCACGTACACGACGCCGATCGTTCCGATCAGGAAGTACCAGAAGTTGAAGTCCCGAAGCTGGCTGGTGTGGAACGGATTGATCAGCGATGCGTCCGGCGGGGCCGTGCCCAGCGCCGTGAAGATCTGATCCCACGAAACGGTGGCCAGCAGGAACACCACGATGGTCAGAAACACGATGTTGACGAAGATCCCCTGCACGAAGTCCGTGATGATCACCGCCACCTGGCCGCCCGAGAACACGAAGAACAGCGACGTCAGGAGAAGCACGGCCATGACGAGTGGAAACGCGTCTACCGCAGCGGGCCCCAGGTGCAAGGTCTCCGGAAGCCCGATGAAGTGGATGAAGAACCGGGCACCCACCGCCGGAAAAATTCCGAAGTTTATGATCCCGGAGAGGAAAGCCAGCAGTCCCATGAAGATGCGGAACCGGCGGCTGTACCGCCGCTCGAAGAACTCCGCCAGGGTCAGACACCGGGTCTCCCGAAACCGATACACCACGAAGCCCGTCACCGTGATCAGCAGCACGACCACGGCCGTGCTCAGGCCCCACCAGGTGAGCGAGAATCCAGCGACGTAATTCTGCTCGAGGAAGCCGACGACGGAGATGGCGCCGAGAGCCGCCACTCCCTGCGACACGCTGAGCATGTAGCGTCCCGCCGTCCGACCAGCTGCCAGGAAATCCGCCACGCTCCGCATGAACGGCCGGAGCAGCCACACACCTGCGGCCATGGCGGCGTACACGAGGCCCACGATCCACCAATCGAGGGCTGTGAAGTTCAAGGCGTCACCCGGACCCGGCCCTCCTGGTCGATACGAACCGTCCGGCCATCAACCAGCTTCAGCCACGCCTCGAATCCATGCGGGGTGGAGGCGACTCCGGGCGGCCAGGATATCGGAACCGCCGGCGCTGGACCGAGTTCCAGCCCATCCGGGTTGTCGGCAAACCTCCCGGTGCGGGCCCGGTGCTCGTGCTGGGCGTAGTACACCCTGCGCAATTCCCAGGCGGCTCGCTCGGCGACCGTTACGCCCGCCGGGTCTCCGGCATCTCCTCGCGCCAGGTCGCTGAATTGCACGATCCCCCACATCTCGGGGTAGTGCATGGCGATGAGGCCCTGCGGAGACCACACCCAGTTGTTCTCCGGCCCCACTTTGCCTGATGCGGGATCCACCGACCTGACCGTCTGGCCCTCCCGGATCTCGACCGGCCAGTCCACTCGGGAGAAGTTCACCTTCCAGCGGTCCCCCGACCGGGGCGGAACCGGGGCGGTCGTAGCCTCGGCCAGCACCTCCCATGGGATCGCGATCTCCACGCTCCACCCTGTGTCTGTGTCACTCGGATCGTTAAGGCTCCCGTCCACGTGAACGGCAGTCCGCAGCCCCTGGATGTCCCATGCGTTGATCGCGGGCCCGCCATCTCGATACGGGCGGACGAGGAGAAGATCCCACTCGGTTCCCAGCGCGTTGATCTCGAGTTCGTAGTACTGGTGAGTGTCACCGTCAGGGTCGATGAACACTTCGAAGTCATCGTCCATGTAGATCACGGCGTCCCGTTCCGTGAGCGTGCCCCATACGTGCGGCTCTTCGAGCTCGGCCCCTATCCACAGGGCCTCATCGCTCCACATCAGCTTCGCGCGAGTCCGCAGAAACGGGGTGGGACGCGCCGGGCCTTCGATATCGGTGAAATCCTCGGTCCAGGCGGCCGCGGACCATGCTGCGTCGTCGAGCAGACCATCCAGATGGACGGGGCCGTCGACTCGTACTGCCTCGTAGTACCGCGGGGCCCAGTCGATCGCCGGGCGGGGTGGAGCCTCGTGGTTTCGGACGACGGACTCTTCAGATCGGGGTGCTGACGAGTCGCATCCCGCGACTGCCATGAACGCCAGGGAACCACCGAACGTCGCGATACGGACGAGCAACTGGCCGTGGCGATCCCGCATCTACGAAATCTCGTCGATCGGGCGGGCCCTGGGTTGGAGCTGAACCACGTACAATCTCCACTCTTCGGGGGGTTCGGTTCGTAGTCGAACTTCCGTCCATGCGGCCGGCGCGTCAACGGAAGCCGGCCGGCGCCGGAGTCCGCCACACCGCAAACCGCCCGTGAAGCCGCAAAAATGTACGCGTTCCGCGACCCGTGTTTCAGGCGATGATGCATGCAAAAGGTTGTGATGTCTGCAATTACGTCCCTGGTAGCGTCCGGGAACGAGCTTTGCTCACAACCAGGTGCGGTCGTCCGCGATGGACGCGCCGAAAACGTGGTGCACGCGCAATGAGGAGAGCTTGTGGTGCGGACTCGGTTTGCCAGGTCGGGGTGGGTCTGCCTTCTGGTCGGAATGACGGCCGTAATGATCGGCGCGACTCCGCGAGCCGCGTATTCGCAGTCGGATCGGTCGCTGCTCAAGAGCGACCTCGTGCGAATGATGACGGGTGACAGCTACTCGGCCGAGGAAGTGCTGCAGATCGTCCGCATGAATTGTGTCGGGTTCGCGCCGAGCGATCGCGATCGAAAGGATCTCGCCCGCCTGTTCGACGGTGACGACCTGCTCGACGAGATCGACCGGTGCCGCGAAACCGGACAGTCGGCAGGCTATCGTCGTGGTGTGCCGGTCGCGAAGGAGGTCGAGACGGTCGACAACCCGGTTCAGGAGTTGACGGGACCCGACATCACTCCTCCTGTGCTCTCAAGCGGGACGATCGCGCGGCCATCACTCGAAGCGCCCCCGGTGGGAGCGAAAGCCCCGATTGATACGCTGCCCGGCGTCGTGCCCAGCACTCCGCCGAGGCTGTTGAACTGGGACGACGTCACGCACCGGATTCTCACCGACTACCGTCCCGATGAGCGGCATACGGGTGCGGTAGTGTTGCGGATCTGGGTCGATGACCAGGGCAAGGCGGGCGACGCGTCGATCGTCGAGTCGGATGGCGATCCCTTGCTGGCGCGCGTTGCTCTGTCTGCCGTTCCGTTAATGGAATTCGCGCCGGCCGAGAGCAGGGACCGTCGGGTCGGGGCGTGGGCGACGCTCCCCGTCCGCTTCAATACAGATTGACCCTGACCGACCGGCCGGAATCCCGGCCGGTCCCGTGACAATCAGCCTCCGATCCCCTACGATCCGTCCAGCGAGCAGGTGCGTTTTCGTCCCACTGGCCTGGAATGCACCGTTCTGAGTCCATACCCAACAGGAGCACTGGCTTGGAATGGCGATCGTATAGCCGGACCGGAAGGGTATACGCCGCGGAGTTTCGCCAGGCGGCAGTTGTAACGACGACTTCGGGACCGGTGGAGGCGGCGCCAGGAGACTACCTGGTCGTCGATGTCGATTTCACGCAGGTTCGCCACTACACTGCCGACGAGTTCGCTCATTGCTTCAATGCGCTCGATCGCCCGGTGCCGATCAAGGCTCTTCCAGACCTGTCGGGCGTGGTGGTGACCAAAGTCGCTGATCTGACAGAGGGTCGAGCCGGGGAGCCGTGTGCCCGGTGCGGCAACCGCCGGACGAGCCGGGAATTCGAGGGGGTGCTGACGTGTGGCGAATGTGAACTCGCGATCAAGGCTGAGCGCGAGGATCGTATGAATTGCGTTCATGACGGCGCCCTGATGCGGAAGGAGGTGATCGAGGGAGTCATCGTCGATCGCTGTCCGGATTGTGGCGGCGTCTGGTTCGACGGTGGAGAGCTCGAAGTCCTGAGCAACGTGCTTCGCCTCGCGGCCGACCAGGGCATGCCCTCGAGGGTCGCGTCGCGCCTGTTTCAGAGCCTCATTCAAAGAATCGCCGAGTAGATCCCGTGAAAAGAACCCTGGGTCGTTCATCATCGCTGGCCTTCCTGGTGGCGACAACCACCTTCGTGTGCGCGGCAGTCTCGAGTCCGGCGGCAGCCGGTGCTCAAGTTGTCAGCCGCACGGCCGATACACTCGACGCGGCGACGGCGCCTGCCGGGTCGCCGATGCCGATCGAGGGCGCCGTGCACTACGGCCGGCTCGACAACGGACTCACGTATTTCGTCCGGCAGAACACGCGTCCTGAGAACCGGGCCGTACTGCGGCTGGTGGTGAACGCGGGCTCGGTCCTCGAGGACGAGGACCAGCTGGGGCTCGCGCACTTCCTGGAGCACATGGCGTTCAACGGGACCGAGAGCTTCGAGAAGCAGGAGATCATCGACTACCTCGAGCGGATCGGTATGCAATTCGGCGCGGACATCAACGCGTACACGAGCTTCGACGAGACCGTGTACATGCTGGAGGTGCCGACCGATAGCGCCGATATGCTCGATACCGGGCTCAGAATCCTCGAGGAATGGGCGTACGCGATCACGCTCGATTCGCTGGAAGTGGAGAAGGAACGGGGCGTGGTGCTCGAGGAATGGCGACTCGGCCAGGGCGCCAGCTCGCGCATCCGCGACCAGCAGTTTCCCGTCCTGTTCCAGGGGTCGCTGTACGCGGAGCGGCTGCCGATCGGCGACCCGGAAATCCTGGAGACCTTCGAGGTCGAATCGCTTGAACGCTTCTACCGGGACTGGTACCGACCCGACCTGATGGCCGTGATCGCGGTAGGCGACTTCGATCCCGACGAGATGGTACAGAGGATTCGGACGGGCTTCTCGCGCATCCCCGCGGCACAGTCGCCTCGTCCGAGGCCCGATGTCGAAGTTCCGTCGCATGACGAGACCCTGATCTCATCCGTCTCGGATCCCGAACTCAGTGTCGCCCGTGTGAGCGTCGTTTGGAAGCTGCCCCTCGCCTCACAGGGAACTCACGCCGATTATCGCCGGGGACTGGTCGAGCGCACCTACAACTCGATGCTCAATTTCCGCTTTTTCGAGATCACCCAGGGCTCGGAGACTCCACCATTCCTGTTCGCTGGCTCCGGCAAGGGGTCCTTCGTGCGCGGGGCCGACGTGTACCAGCTTCAGACTGCGATGTCCGAGGGCGAAGTCGAGTCCGGGTTCGAGAGGCTGCTGCTCGAGGCGGAACGGGTGGACAGGTTCGGGTTCACGCAGGGGGAACTCGACCGTCAGAAGGCGGACATGCTGCGCGGTTACGAGCGAGCCTGGGAGGAGCGGAACAACACGGAGTCGGCCGCCTACGCCGCCGAGTACGGGCGCGCGTTTCTCGAAAACGAATCGATTCCGGGAATCGAGTACGAGTACGCGCTGGCCCGGCGGTATCTGCCGGGAATCGAGCTCGATGAGGTGAACGGACTCGGTCGTGACTGGATCTCAGACACCAACCGGGTCGTGCTGGCTGCGGTGCCGGAGAAGCCGGGCGTCCCGGTTTTGTCCGACGAGGAGCTGCTCGCGGTGTTCGCGTCCGTGAGTACGGCATCCATCGAACCATGGGAGGACGGGCCGTCTGACCAGCCGTTGCTGTCCGAACTGCCGGAGCCGGCAAGCATCGTCTCCGAGTCGCGACACGAGGCCGTGGATGTGACGGAGTGGCAGCTGTCGAACGGAGCACGGGTCCTGCTCAAACCCACCGACTTCAAGGCGGACCAGGTGCTGTTCAGCGCCTACAGCCCCGGGGGTACTTCGCTGGCGGCGGACGACGTGTACCTGTCTGCCAACTGGGCTTCATCGATCGTAGGCGCTTCAGGCGCCGGACAGTTCAGCGCCGTGGACATCCAGAAACAGCTTGCGGGTAAGGCGGTTTCCGTGAGCCCGTTCATCGGCGAGCTATCGGAGGGATACAGCGGCTCCGCCTCTCCGCGTGACCTGGAGACCATGCTGCAGCTCGTGAGGATGTACGCGGTGTCGCCTCGTCGGGATGAAACCGCATACCGGTCGCTGATGACGCGCGTCGGTACCGTTATCGAAAACCGAGGCACGAATCCGGAGGCCGTGTGGTCCGACACGCTCAGCGTCACGCTCGCGCAGGGACACGCGAGACGGCGTCCTCCCAGCCGGGAGCAACTCGACCAGGTGGACCTGGACGAAGCGCTGGCCTTCTACCGCGACCGCTTCGCGGACTTCGGGGACTTCACGTTCTACTTCGTCGGAGCGTTCGACGTAGAAGAACTCCGACCGCTGGTCGAACGTTACCTCGGATCCCTTCCGTCCGCGGACAGGCAGGAGTCATGGGCGGATGTGGGGGTCCGGCCTCCGTCGGGCGTCGAACTGCGCACCGTCCACAAAGGCCAGGAGCCCAAGGCGCGGACGGCGATCGTGTTCACCGGACCGTTCGAATACGATCGACCAAACCGGTTGTTGCTCGGAGCGACGACCGATGTGCTCGACATCATGCTTCGCGAGGTATTGCGAGAGGAAATGGGTGGCACGTACGGGGCCAGCGTCAGCGCGACTCCGACCCGCATCCCGGAGGAGCGTTACGGTGTGAGGATCAGCTATGGGGTCGAACCCGAGCGACTCGATGAGCTCACCGCCGCGACGTTTGCCGTGATCGACAGCCTGTCCACCTACGGAGCTTCCGCCGAAAACCTGGCGAAGGTGCAGGAGACCCGGCGCCGTTCCCGCGAGACGGACCTGCGGGAGAACGGGTTCTGGCTGGCCGCCATCTCCGCGTATGACCGAGACGGTCAGCCGCTGGAGGATATCCTGGAGCTCGAGCCACTGCTCGCCGGTCTGACCAGCGAGGGGATCGGTGCAGCGGCCCGGCGCTGGCTCGACCCGGGGCGCTACGTCCAGGTGTCGTTGTTGCCGGAGTCGGAATGAACCGGCGGGTGTTTTCGGCGGTTCTGGCTGGCCTTGGCGCGGGACTGGCCGGTGTCGCGGGAATGCGACTGTGGGAGTCCGGCGGTCCTGTCCCGACGGGACCTGTCCCTCCGTCCGATCTGCCGTTTCGACGGCTCGGCCGCACCGGACTGGATGTGCCCATCCTCGCCCTGGGAGGGCATCACCTAGGGCTCGCCGGCTCCGAGCGCAACGCGCGCAGGCTGGTCGAAACGGCACTCGAGGAAGGGGTGAGGTTCTTCGACACAGCTGAGAGCTACCAGGCCGGTACTTCCGAGCGCTGGCTGGGGTCGGCCCTGCGCGACGTGCGGTCGGAGGTGCTCCTGATGTCGAAGACCCACTCGCCGCGAGATCGGAGCGCGGAGAGCGCCCGGGCCCATCTCGAGGGCAGTCTCGAGCGGCTGGGGACCGACTACCTGGACGTATGGCAGCTCCACAGCACGAAGAGTGCGGAGGACGTGGATCTCGCCTTCCGACCGGGTGGAGCGATGGAGTACATCTTCGAGGCAAGGGAACGCGGACTCGTGCGCTACGTCGGCGTGACCGGACACGTGACTCCGGCAGCTCACGTACGGGCGCTCGAGTACTGGGACGAGGGGTGGGAGTTCGACACCTTCCAGTTTCCGATCAACCCGATCGACTACCATCAGAACAGTTTCCAGCGACAGGTGGTGGACGCCGCCGTGGAGCGTGATATCGGGGTCATCGCGATGAAGACTTCGGCCGACGGAGCCCTGGTCCGCGAGGGTGTGTGTACGCACGAGCAATGCCTGCGCTACGTGTGGTCCCTTCCGATCAGTGTCGCAGTAGTGGGGATGGAGCGTCCCGATCTCGTGCGGACGAACGCCGCCCTGGCGCGTACGGGCCCGTTCATGGACGACACCGAGCGACAGGCCCTGCGTGAGCGAATTCTTCCGAGGGCAGATCCCGGCCTCGAATGGTACAAGAGGGGGTAGAAGGACACGTGAAGTTCGACCGCCGGACCGTCTTCTCGTGGTGCTCGTACGACTGGGCGAACTCCGCATTCACGACTCTCGTCGTCACCTTCATCTACTCCACCTATTTCTCCGGCGCGTTCGCGGCGAACGCGGATCGGGGCACGGTGCTGTGGTCCAGGGGCATCGTGATCAGCGCGATTCTCATCGCCTTGCTTTCTCCGATCCTGGGGGCCGTGGCGGACAGATCGGGCCGGCGCCGGCGCTACCTGGTGATCTCCACCCTCGTGTGCTCCGCGTTCACGGTCCTGCTGGCGTTCATGGAGCCCGGGACGGAAGGCGCTGCGTTCCGGGCCCTCACGGTATTCATCATCGCCAACGTGGCGTTCGAAGTGGCGATGGTGTTCTACAACGCGTTTCTTCCCGCCGTCGCTCCCCGCGACATGATCGGTCGCGTTTCCGGATGGGGCTGGGCGCTCGGATACATTGGCGGACTCGTGGCGATGGCGATCGCCCTGTACGGTTTCGTTCAGCCCGAGACACCGTGGTTCGGAATCCCGGCCGATGGGGACTTCAGGTACCGGGCGACGAATCTGCTCGTCGCCGGCTGGTTCCTCCTGTTCAGCATCCCGATGTTTCTGTTCGTGCGCGATGCGCAGCCCCAGGGGAAAGTCGATGTCGGGGGGGCGTTCCGAGAACTGGGCCAAACCTTCCGCAACCTGGGTGAATACAGCGAAGTTGCGAAGTTCCTGCTGGCGCGCCTGATTTACAATGATGGGCTGGTGACGCTGATCTCGTTTGCCGGGATCTTCGCGGCCGGCACGTTCGGCATGAGTCTCGCAGAAGTCACGTTCCTCGGTATGGCCCTGAACGTGGCAGCCGGCCTGGGGGCGTTCGCATTCGGGTTCGTGGATGACCGATTGGGCGGTAAGAAGACGGTTCTGATCAGCCTGGTCGCACTGTGCATCGCGGTCGTCATCGGTGTGAGCGCGAGTTCGAAGATCGGGCTATGGACTGCCGGTATCATTATCGGCGTGTTCCTCGGACCGATTCAATCGGCCAGCCGGAGCCTGATGGGCCGCTTCACGCCGGCGCGGCACCAGAGCGAGTTCTTCGGGTTCTCTGCGTTTTCGGGCAAGGCCACCGCGTTTCTCGGGCCGCTCGTGCTCGGACTCGTGACCGGCTGGTTCGGCCAGCGGGTAGGGGTGGCAACGGTGATCGGCTTCTTCATTCTTGGCGGTTTGATTCTCGCCACGGTGAACGAGGAGCGAGGGATCGCGGTGGCGGTCGCGCACGACCTGACGGCGCACGCCAGCGGAGACTGACTGACCAGGATCACGTCGGCCTCCGGGCCGGCCAGTTGAAAGGGAGAGCAACCGATGGATGAACAGCAGGAAGTCCGCGATCCGGCGCAGTCGAATCGGACGATCTTCGATCGAATGATCGGTGCGGCGACTTTCAACGTCCCGACCTACGAGGAAGTCGAGGCCGACGAGACGCTGACGGGCCAGGCGGCGGCCGTGGTCCTGCTCGCTACTGTTGCCCGGATGATCGGCGGAGCCGAGGGGGGCATGTCTCATATGCTCGCCGGTCTGTTCGCCGCGCTGTCGATGTGGTTGATCTGGGCGGGGATCACCTATCTGATTGGTGACAAGCTCCTCGGGGGAACGGCAACCTGGGGTGAGTTGCTCCGGACCCTCGGGTTCGCACAGGCCCCTGGCGTGCTCGCCGTGGTCGGAGCCTTCGGACCGCTGAGCGGGATCACCGAAGCTGTGGTCTCGATCTGGCTGCTGTTCACGGGAATCATCGCAATCCGGCAGGCCCTGGACTTCGGGACCGGAAAAGCCGTCCTCACGGCATTTCTCGGCTGGCTCGTGGCGATGGCGGCGGTCGTTCTCCTCGGCATCTCGTTGGGCGGCCTCGCCACCATGACGGGGTAAGGATGAGGCATTCGCCCCCGGCCCGGGCGGCTATCGCTGCGGTCTTCATTCCCTGGCTGGTGTTCGCGGCGGGGGTAAGCCCCCCGGCGATCGCGCAAGAATCACCGCGTACGCGGCCCGAAAGAACCGGGTTCGAGGAAACGTCGCGCTATGAGGACGTGATCGCCTTCCTCGATTCCCTGCGCCTGGTGGATCGAAGCCTCGACGTGCGGTCTTTCGGATACTCCGAGGAGGGCCGCACTCTGCCGCTCGTGGTGTTCGGAGCCGCGCCGGGTGCGCGCGCCGAGGTGATCCGCGCCGACCCGCGACTGCGGGTACTGGTGCTGGCGAACATCCATGCCGGCGAGGTAGCGGGAAAAGAAGCCGCGCTGGTCCTTATCCGTGAACTGGCAGAGGGTCGGCGCGACGATTGGCTGGATTCGGTCATGGTTCTGGTCGCCCCGATCTACAACGCGGACGGAAATGAGCGGATCGGCCTGCGCAACCGCCCCGGGCAGTACGGTCCGCTGGCCGGGATGGGACAGCGCCCGAATGCGCGCGGACTGGATCTGAACCGGGACAACATGAAACTCGACGCAGCGGAGGGCAGGGCACTGGCCCGGGCGCTGCAGGAATTCGACCCGGACGTGCTCGTGGACCTGCACACGACGAACGGGACGAAGCATGCCTACCACCTGACATACGCGCCTCCGCTGCACCCGGACACCGACCCGGGCATCGTGGACGAGCTCCGGGTCCGGTGGCTGCCGTGGGTTACGAACGCGGTTCGAGAGCGGAGCGGCTGGGAATTCTTCCACTACGGCAACATTCCGGGTACCTGGGGCATGAAGGGTGAGCAGGGCTGGTACACCTTCGATCACCGGCCCCGATTCACCACGAACTACGTGGGTTTGCGAAACCGATTCGGAATTCTCAGCGAAGCGTACTCATACGCGAGTTTCGAGGACCGAATCCGGGCGCATGTCCTCTTCGTCGAGGCTCTGCTGGACTACGCGAGTCGAAATGCGGCCGGGTTGCGGACGATCGTGAATCGTGCCGACGAGAGGCCCGTAGCGGGGACGAAGATCTCGTTGTCCGCAGAGCTGCAGCGCGGGGATACGATCACGATCCTGATGGGCGAGGTAAGGGAGACGCGAAATCCGTACAGTGGTCAGCGCATGCGGGTTCGTGAAGACACGAGAATCCAGGAGCGCATGCCCGACTACACGACTTTCCAGTCGACGCGGACCACCACGGCCCCGGCCGCCTACCTGGTTCCCGAATCGGAGGGAGAGACGATCGAGCGGCTTCGGGCGCATGGGATCCGCACCCTTGCGCTGGAGGCTGCGGAGAGCCTCGAAGTCGAGGTGTTCACGGCGGACTCGGTACAGACCTCCGAGCGCGAGTATCAGCGCCGGAAGCCGACCGCGCTGTTCGGGAGCTGGTCCAGCGAGACCCGGGAGCTGTCAGCCGGGACCGTGGTCGTCCCGACGGACCAACCGCTCGGGCGGCTCGCGGCACTCCTGCTCGAACCGCTGTCCGACGACGGTCTCGCGGCATGGGCGGTCCTGGAGGTGGGTGAGGACCGGGTCTGGCCTGTGGTCCGGGCGAATCGGGTTCCCGGAGGGGAATAGCAGTCCGTGACCCTGCTTGTGCGGGTGGGAAGAAGCCCTACCTTTGCCCCCCGGCCGTCGCTCAGCGGCGGCCGGGTTATTTGTCCCGATACACGACGATCAACCAGCCTCAGACCCGAGACGACATGAGCGACGAACGGGCGGCGGACGGCTACAACGCCGGATATGCCGAGCAGTTGTACGAGAAGGCCCTGCGCGACCGGGGCTTCGTGCCTCCATCCATCGCCGACTGGATTTCGAACGGACCGGGCCTGCCTGCAGCCCCGGCCGCTCCGCAGACTCCCGCCCCGGCATCGGGGCAGGACCTGGCGACGCTGACCGAGCGCCTGCGATCTGCAGCGGCCGCCGGCAGCCTGGTCGAGTCCTATCGGACGCTGGGCCACCTGGCGGTGCCGATCGATCCGCTCGGGTCCAGCCCTCCGGGACACCCGGCGCTCGACCCGGGTTTCTACGGAGTGACCGAATCGGATCTCGAGCAGATTCCCGCCGCCGCGATCGGATTGGAGCGGCACGGTGATACGGCGCTCGCGGCGATTCACAGCCTGCGGCAGATCTACTGCGGCCAAATCGGCTACGAGCTGGACCACATGGACGATCCCGTCCAGTGGAACTGGCTCGTGGAGTACATCGAGTCAGGGAGACACCTCGATCCAGTAGACCGGGATGGCAAAGTTCACCTGCTTCGGATCCTGACCGAAGTAGAGGGGCTCGAGACCTTCCTGCAGCGGGCATACCTCGGACAGAAGCGATTCTCGATCGAGGGAATCGACATGATGGTGCCGATGATCCGCCGGATCATCCGTCGCACTGCGCTCGCCGGAACCCGGAAGTTCTTCATCGGAATGGCGCATCGGGGCAGGCTGAACGTGCTGGCTCACATCATTGGATTTCCCTACGAGTCGCTGTTCGCAGACTTCGAGGGCCGATGGTCACGCGGCATGCAGCCCCGGATCTCGGAGGCAGGGTCGGGTGACGTGAAGTACCACGTGGGGGCGAAGCAGCTCATTCGATCTCCCGTCGGGGAGCTCGAAATCTCACTTGCCCCGAATCCGAGCCACCTCGAGCACGTGAATCCTGTCGTACAGGGGATGGCGCGCGCCGCGCGGGAGCTGCTGGCGCGGGAAAGTGGTATGCCGGTGACCGGGGAGGACGAGAGCGGCCTGGATGCGTTCGGGACTTCCGTCCTCCCGATCCTCGTGCATGGCGACTCGGCGTTCATGGGACAGGGAATCGTGCCCGAGACCCTGAACCTGGCCCGTCTGCACGGCTACGAGAACGGCGGCACGATCCACATCGTGGCCAACAACCAGCTCGGTTTCACGACGGATCCCGAGGATACGCGCTCAAGCCGCTATGCGAGCGATATCGCGCTGAGCTTCCGGTCTCCCATTCTTCACGTCAACGCGGACGATCCCGAGGCCTGTCTCTCCGCTGTCCAGCTGGCGATCGACTTTCACATGGAATTCGCCGAAGACGTGGTCGTGGACCTGGTTGGGTACCGGCGGCACGGTCATAACGAAGGCGATGAGCCGGCCTACACTCAACCGGTGATGTACCAGAAGATCCGCTCACACCCCACCGTACGGCAGATCTGGTCGGATCGCCTGGTTGCGGAAGGAGTGCTGGAGCAGTCCGAGACGGATGAAATGGCCGATCGCACGGCGGCGCGGCTGAACGAGGCACGACAGGAAGTACTCGATGAAGGTGAAGCCGAAGGTCCTGTAGAACTGGAGGTCTACGAGACGACCGCCGGTTCGACTCTCGGCATCGGAATGAAGGTCGAACGAGAACGACCGCGCGGATACGACGCACTCACCGAGGAAGAAACGGACTGGCGTGAGGCGCTCACGGCTCCCGGAGCCGATCGGCTGCGCGAGCTGAACGAGCAGATATTCAGCTGGCCAGATGGCTTCACGCCGTTTCCGAAGCTGGCGCGCCAGCTGGAGCGTCGGAAGTCTTCCATCGAGGAGGCGATCGATTGGGCCCACGCGGAGAGCCTGGCTTTCGCCAGCCTCCTCACCGAGCGAGTCCCGATCCGGCTGAGTGGAGAAGACTCGCAGCGCGGAACGTTCAGTCAGCGGCACCTGGTGCTCCACGACTCGAACACCGGGGAGAAATGGACCGCGTTGAAGCACCTGTCTCCCGAGCAGGCACAGTTCCAGGTCTGGAACAGTCCGTTGTCGGAGGCGGCCGTGCTCGGGTTCGAGTACGGGTACAGCGCGACTGCTACGGACACGCTGGTGCTGTGGGAAGCCCAGTTCGGGGACTTC
>JBDGUY010000008.1:0-39731 GCA_039585935.1 Gemmatimonadota bacterium | reverse complement strand
CTCGAGGCGGCAGCCGACCAGCTTCCTCGCGAGTTCGCCCGCGAGGGCGCCGACGAGCACGGAATCGTAGCGGATCGCCATTCGTCTCCTGTTGCAGGCCCCTGGCGGGCGGAGTGCCCGTCCGGGTTCGTTCGCGCGTCGCACGTCACAACCTATATTCCCGATTCTTCGGGATCGCGACAACGTCGTCGGAACTCCTTGGGAAGCAAACGGACGTGGTGACGGAACTTCATCCTCTCGTCGAGGCAGCCGGTCAGTCCGGAGCGCTGCCGGATTGGGCCAGGTGCGGACCGCGTCGCCGGGCGCACGCGGCGCGCGTGGCGGACCTGATGTCGAGCTGGGCGACGAACCTGGGACTTGGAGGCGACGAGATCGTTCGCTGGACCGCCGCCGGCCACCTCCACGACGCGTTGAAGGATGCTCCATTGGAGAGTCTCGAATCGCTGGCGGAATCCGGATGGCCCGAACCGCTCCTGCATGCCCCGGCATGCGCGACTCGTCTTCGCGCTGACGGCGTGATGGATGAAGAGCTACTCCTCGCGATTACGTACCATTCGACCGGCCATCCCGAGTTCGGATTGCTCGGCGAGTACCTCTACATGGCTGACTTCCTCGACCCGGGACGCCGGTTCATGGCTGCCGAGCGAGACGCGCTCAGGGAGCGCCTTCCTGCCGACCGAGAGGCGGTGCTTCGCGAGGTGCTGCGCCGTCGAATCATGCTGCAGCTGGACCAGGGAGCGCCGGTGCTCCCTGCCTCGCTATTGTTCTGGAATCGGCTGGTGACCTCATGAGCGTCAGGGCCCGGCTGGGTCTTGCGCTCGGCTTGCTGCTCGTCGGCGGGGCACTGGCCGCGTCGTTCCTCCTGGAAACCCGATCTGAGCCCGACAAATCGCAGCCCCCTGCGGCAACTGCCAATTCCGGGTCCGACATTGCATTCGACGAACAACAGAGACGGGTCCGGGTTGAAGTGCTGAACGGCGCCGGTGATCCGGGGGCGGCTGCCCGGATCACGGAGGCGCTGCGCACCGCCGGGTTCGACGTGAAGACGTACGGCAACGCCGCCCGCTACGACTACGAGCAGACGATTGTCCTGGATCGCTCAGGTCGGCCTGGCGCGGCTGGAGCCGTTTCAGCAGCGCTGCGAGGAGCCGAAATCCGGGAGGAACTCGACTCCGAGCTGTATCTCGATGCCACCGTGATCCTCGGAGACGACTGGCGTACGCTGGTCGAGGGTGAATCGCCTACGGACGAGCCTCGCTGAGCTCTCGTTCGAGTCGAAGGTGTCCGCACGCGGCAGCAATGTCGCGAGCACGAGGCGTTCGAACGGCAGCCCGCATCCCTGCGGACTCGAGAACAGACAGGAATGCGTTGATCCGGTCGGGCGGGCTCGGGCCCCAGGACTTTCCAGGTATCGGATTGTAGGGAATCAGGTTCACGTAGCTCGAGATCCCCTTCAGTCTTGATACCAGCTCCCGCGCCAGCTCCACACTGTCGTTCACTCCATCTATCATCGCGTACTCGAACGATACGCGTCGCGCCTTGCGCGCCTGGTAGTCGCGCACGGCAGCCAGCAGTTCGTCGAGCGGATAGCGCCGCTCAACCGGCATGAGCTCTGCTCGCAGCTGCGGGTCGGCCGAATGCAGAGACACAGCAAGGCGAAATGGCTCGGGCCGGCTCGCGAGCGCCCGGATCCCCGGGATCAGTCCCACGGTCGATACCGTGATCCGCCGTGCACCGAAATCGAACCCACCGTTCAATACCGTCAGCGACTCCAGGACCGGTTCGAGGTTTGCGAACGGCTCACCCATTCCCATATACACGACGTTGGCTATGGACTTGCCAAACGCTTCGACCGAGATCCGATCGGCATTCCGATACTGTTCGACGATCTCGGCCGTCCGCAATTGGCGGGTGAATCCCAGGTCACCCGTGGCGCAGAAGCGGCATCCGAGAGCACACCCGGCCTGAGACGACAGGCAGAGAGTCACTCGATCGTCGACAGGAATCAACACGGATTCGACCTGTTCGCCGTCGTCCAGGCGCCACAGGTGCTTGATCGTTCCATCGGTCGACCGGGCCTCGAACGAGCGAGTGGCAGAGGAAAGGCGGAATGTCGACGCGAGTCGATCGCGGAGATCCGCCGGAAGATCTGTCATCTCGGCAAAGGAATCAGCGCGTCTTCCCCAGGTCCACGAAAGAATCTGGTCCGCGCGATACTCGGGCTCAGCCCACTCATGCAGGCAGTTACGCAGAATCCGACGGGCGCGCTCCGGTGTCATGCCGAGCAAATCGGCATGAGTCCCGGTCGTCGTCTCCCGGTCTTCCTCCCGTCGGTTCACGCTTCCTCTCCTCCACTCGTGTGATTTCTTGCTGGCCAGCCTGCATTCCCGGTATCTTGATGTTCTTCGGCGCACCGGCCGCCGTGAATACGAAGATAGCGGTTCAACCGTTCCCTTCGGAGGTCGTCGATCAATACGAGTTTCCCGGGCCCGGACCCCACGATCGCGGATCTTCTCGCTCCGGAACAGATCCGGATTCCGCTCGCCTCTCGAAACAAGAGTGAGATCCTGTACGAGCTCAGCGAAATCCTGGCTGTCCATGCGGGTGTGGCGGATCAGACCGACGAAATCCACCGAGCGATGGAGCGGCGCGAATCTGTACTCAGCACCGGGATCGGCAACGGAATCGCACTCCCGCACGCCAGAAGCCCGCTGCTCCGACGCTTGACGATGGCCGTCGGGACGGCGGCTGATCCGATCGACTTCGACTCGCTGGACGGGAGTCCGGTGCGACTGGTCTGGATGCTCGCCGGTCCGGAGAGAGCGACCGGTCTCCATCTGCGCACGCTCGGCAGAATCAGTGAGTTGCTGCGAGTCGACAAGACCCGCGACGTACTCGTTGCTTCCCGGGACCCGGGGGAGTTTCTGTCGCTGGTCGCTGCAGCCGAGCGCTTTTGACTCCGCCCGTCTCCAACCCGAATGACGAACGCCGGACGTACCAGGTCGCCGCAGCCCTATGGGCCCTGGTCATTCTCACCGCCACCAGTGTGCCGGGTTCCGCTGTGCCGACAGCGTTGCCGCCCTGGGCCGACAAAGTTGTTCACTTCACACTCTACGGCGTTCTGGGCGCCCTTGCCGCACGGGCGTTTGTGGTCGCTCCGTCGGCTCGGACCGCACGGGGCGTCGACGCGCGGAACTGGAATCGGAGACACGCCGGCTGGCTCGCAATGGCGCTGCTCGCCATCTTCGCGGGGGCGGACGAGCTACATCAATACTGGATTCGTGGTCGGACGCCTTCCGCGGCGGACTGGTTCGCCGACGTCGCCGGCGTGGGAGTCGGAATCGCGATTGGAATGAATATGCGCAGGTCGAACCGGAAGCCTGATCCGAAGTTCGACCGGGAGACCTGAAGTTGAGCGAAGTGGAACGGGCGGTACCGGGCGCAACGGCCTGGAGAGAGATCCCGTGCGGCCTGGTCGGGCGAGAGCACGTCGGCAGCGCCGTGCGACTGGCTGGTTGGGTGCACAGGCGACGCGACCTGGGGGGGGTGGTGTTTCTCCACCTGCGCGACCGGACAGGCCTCGTTCAGCTCGCGTTCAATCCGGAGTGGACGTCGGCCGAGGCGATGGAGTTGCTGAGCGGTCTGAATCCGGAGGACGTACTGGCGGTCGAGGGCACGGTCGATGCCAGGCCTGAGGATGCGGTGAATCCCGACATGGCGACCGGCTCGGTCGAGATCCGGGTTCGGGCGATCCGGCGGCTGTCGGAGTCCGCGCCGCTACCAATCCTCGTCGCGGTGCCGCCCGAGGAAGACCTTCCGTCGGAGGAGCTGCGGCTTCGGCACCGCGTTTTGGACCTGCGTCGCCCCGAGATGCAGTCGAACTTCGCGGTTCGGCATCGGGCGACGAACGCCGCTCGTCAGGCTCTGTCCGCCGAGGGATTCCTGGAGATCGAGACTCCGTTTCTCACTCGCAAGACACCTGAGGGAGCGCGAGACTATATCGTTCCGAGCAGAGTTCATCCGGGAGAATTCTACGCCCTTCCGCAGTCACCGCAGCTTTACAAGCAGCTGCTGATGGTCGCCGGATTTGACCGGTACTTTCAGATCGCTCGTTGCCTGCGCGATGAAGATCTTCGAGCAGACCGCCAGCCCGAATTCACGCAGGTTGATGTCGAGATGGCGTTCGTGGACGAGGACGACGTGTTCGGCGTAGCCGAGCGGATGCTCGAGCGTATGTTCTCGGAGGCGGTCGGTGTGGAGGTGGAGACGCCATTTCCGCGGATGACGTATGCCGATGCACTGGAGAGGTACGGCACTGACAAGCCGGACCTCAGGATTCCGTGGACCATCGGGGATTTCACCGACCAGTTGTCGGGCCTGGGCTTCGGGATCGTGGACGCGGTCCGAGAAACGGGCGGTCGAGTCCGCGGCTTCGTCGTGCCGGGTGGTGTGTCCCTGTCGCGGGCCCGACTCGATGTCGCAAACGAGCTGGCTCGCCAGCAGGGTGCCAAGGGCGCACTATGGCTGAAGAAGAACGAGGACGGTTGGTCGGGACCGCCCGCCCGATTCCTGGACGGTGAGGCGGGAGCGAGGCTGGCAGCGGCGCACGGGGTAGCGCAGGGTGACCTCGTGATCATGGTCGCCGGTCCGGACACGGAGACGTCCCCTGCTCTGGATGCGCTGCGACGATCGATCGGCGACGAACTGGACGCGACCGAGGATCGGCTCCGTTGGACCTGGGTAACCGACTTCCCCCTGTTCGAGCAGGATCCGGATACTGGTCGCCCGATGGCGAGCCACCACCCGTTCACCATGCCGACCGAGACGGACCCGGACAGACTGTTGTCGGCTCCGTTTGAGGTCGGCTCCAGGGCCTACGACCTGGTGCTCAATGGAACCGAGCTGTGCAGCGGCAGCATTCGTTGCCATGTACCGGAGCTCCAAAGAGCGATCCTGCGGGTCCTGGGTATGGAAGAGACGGAAATCGAGTCGCGATTCGGATTTCTGCTCGAGGCGTTCCGGTACGGGGTTCCACCCCACGGCGGATTCGCCATGGGCCTCGACCGGATCGTAGCGATGCTCGTCGGAACGACTTCGATCAGGGAGGTAATCGCATTTCCGAAGACGACGGCTGCCCGCGGACTGCTCGAAGGCGCTCCATCGGCAGTCGATGCGTCAGAACTCGCCGACCTCGGGCTGCGGCTCGAGTGACTGCGCCTCGGAATCCCGGCCCGGACAGGTAGAGATGTCAGAAGAGACAGCACAGACGTCGACGGAAGCGCTCGACGCACCAGTGATTCAACACAGAATCCCGGCGGCGGGCGCGGACCCGCTGATCCTGGCTGGAGTGAATGACGGGCACCTGAAGACACTGGCTCGGCTCGGAGATTGTCGGGTCATTCTTCGCGGAGACGAGGTGATCCTGTCCGGTGCCGTGGAAGCAGTCGAGCGCTGCGCGCCGGTGGCACAACGGATGATCCGGCTGGCGCGTCTGCAACGGCCGTTCGACACCGCCGATGTCGAGAGGTTCTTCCACGAAGCCGAGTCCGAGCCCGCCCAGCTGCGTGCGGAATCGGCTGAGGAGACGATTGCGCTTCCGGGGGCCCGGAAGGTCATCCGTCCCAAGTCCGCCGGGCAGCGTGACTATCTCACAGCGATTCGGGAGCATGACATCGCGATCGGTATTGGACCGGCAGGGACGGGAAAGACCTACCTCGCGGTAGCAATGGCGGTGGATGCCCTGATGCGGAAGCGTGTGCGGCGGATCATCCTCACGCGTCCGGCGGTCGAGGCCGGCGAGGCGCTCGGGTTTCTGCCGGGGGACATTCGAGAAAAGGTGGATCCGTATCTGAGGCCTCTGTACGACGCCCTCGAAGACATGATGCCGCCGGAACGAGTGAGAAAGTCGATCGAGGAGCACGTCATTGAGGTCGCGCCGCTCGCGTACATGCGTGGACGAACACTGTCCGACGCGTTCCTGATCCTGGATGAAGCACAGAACGCCACGACGGCCCAGATGAAGATGTTTCTGACCCGGCTCGGGTTGAACTCCAAGACCGTGATTACCGGCGACAAGACGCAGATCGACCTCGCGCAGCCCGATGACTCCGGTCTGCTCGACATCGAGCGTGTGCTGCTGGACGTAGAGGGGATCTCCTTCATCTATCTCGACGAGACTGATGTCGTGCGACATCGGCTGGTCAAGGACATCATTCGTGCCTACGCCCAACGGGATGAGGCCGGCGATGCTGGAGACGGCGCTTGAGCGCCCGGTTCCGGGAGACCTGGCGCGACACGGTCCGGGCCGTAGATCGACGGCCCGGCGACAGCTGGCGCGATCGCGCTGCGCACCACGGGGCGCGCGGATTGCTGGTCCTGCTGCTCGCGGCTCTACTTCCGTTCCTGTTCCCGCGCTCACCACTCCCCGAGGCCGTCACGCTCAGCGAGGGAGCCGTGGCGGACCAGGATGTGATCGCCGCATTCGAATTCGTGGTTCCGAAACCGTTGTCACGGCTTGCAGCCGAGCGGGCGGAATCCGAGCGAGTCGTGGCACCGGTGTACAGCCTGGTGCCGGAGGCGTCAGACTCGGCCAGGACGCTTACCCGGGTGTTCTTCGAAGGAGTCGATTCCACCTTTGCCGTTCCCGAGGCCGATCACGCTGACGACTTCTCCGACCGATACGGATTTCAGCTAACCGCGGAGCAGGAGGAATTCCTGGCCGTCGAGGCGGATCGAAGTTCCCTGCGTAGTGCTCTCGATCGGGCATACGCGGAGCTGCTTCCGCTCGGCGTTGCACCGATTCTGGACGTTCCCGGTCCGGCATCCGGCGTGATCATCATTCGAGCGCCCGATGGCGATCGGCGGATTCCGCGCGACTCCCTGCAGACCGTGGGTGGCTTTCTGGAGGAAGCCCTGGCGTTCGCTCCGACGGATCTCTCGCTGGCCGGATTTCAGCTGTATCAGAATCTTCTGTTCCGTTTCACGGTTCCCAGCCTGAGGTTCGATCCCGACGCGACGGAATTCGCCCGGCTTCAGGCCCGGACCGCAGTCGACACGATCTTCGGCACGGTGCTCGAGGGAGAGCGGATCATCGCTGCACACGAGCGCGTGTCCGAGAGGGACCTGTTGCGTCTGCAGGCGTATAACGAGGCCCTCGCCGAACGGGGGGTCGCCAGCCTCGGAAGCCGACGCCGAACTACAGTCGGCAGCTTCCTGTTCGGCACTCTGATGCTGGGGTTGTTCGGAGCGGTTCTGATGCTGTTCCGGCCGATTATCTATCGCGACGCGCGAAGCTATCTGCTGGTCATGGGCCTGGTTGCACTCGGACTTATCGGAGCCAGCGTGATCTACAGGGTGGAATTCCCGCCTGAGCTCGTGCCCATCGTACTCATGGCAATTCCGCTGGCGGCTCTGTGGGACGGGCTGGTGTCGCTGATCGCCGTCGTGGTGACCTCAGTCATTCTCGCCGGCCTGACGGAGCTGAATGCGGCGTATTACCCGTTCGTGCTTCTGGCGGCTGGAGCGGTGGCTGCGTTAGGTGTTCGCGGCGTTCGCAAGCGGACACACGGCTGGATACTGATCGCGGCGATCGCCGGGGCGTACCTGGTCGCGGGGTTCTCGGTCGGGCTGCTCGAGTCGCTGCCGCTGCGGATACCGGCAGAGACTTCCGCTTGGGGCCTCGTGGCGGCAACCGTCTACACATTCCTGGCGCTCGGCGCGGCGATCCCGCTGCTGGAGAAAGCCACCGGCATCAGCACAGATCAGACTCTGCTCGAACTGTCTGATCTCAACGCACCTCTTTTGAGAGAGTTATCGCGTAAAGCCCCGGGCACCTACGCACATTCGATCGGCGTCGCAAACCTGGCGGAGGCGGCGTGTTTGTCGATCGGGGCCAATGCGCTTCTCGCCCGAGCGGGGGTCTACTACCACGATGTCGGGAAGATGGAGAACCCCCAATTCTTCGTCGAGAACCAACCCAAGAGTCGGAATCCCCATGATCGGCTTCCCCCCGCGCGCAGCGCGACGATCATCAGGGATCACGTGCGCGACGGTCTCAGGATCGCGACGGAGCACAGGCTTCCACCGTTCATTCACGACTGTATTCGGGAGCATCACGGAACGAGCGTGATCTCGTATTTCCTGGACAAAGCGCGGAGCGAGAACCCGGAAGCCGACGTCGATTCGAGCGACTTTGCGTATCCGGGACCGAAACCGCAGACCCGTGAGACCGCGATCGTGATGCTCGCCGACGGAATCGAGTCAGCCACGAGGGTGCTTCAGGACCCGACTCCAGAGCGAATCCGGGCCACGATCGACGCGATCGTTCAGGCCCGAATTGAAGAAGGACAGCTCGACCAGTGCCCCCTCACTCTCCGAGATCTCGAGCGCACGATGGACGCGTTCGCACGGATCCTGATTGGCATGTATCACCGGAGGATCGAGTATCCGTCGGGCGTACGGGCGCGAGAAGAAGTCCTCCCGACTGACGGCAGAACGAGCGGCGATCCGAAGCGGCAGGTCGGAGTCGGGACCGACGATCTGGCCAGCCTCCCGCGGGCGCAGACCGAGACTGTCGAGCCGGGCGTGTCGAGCGATGCCTCCTCCTGAGCATTCCGGCGCCGAATCGAGCCCCGGCGGTGTAACGATCCACCTCAACGGTCTCGAGAATTGGCCCGCCCTGGCGGACGCACGGTCTGCGATGGTCGCGGCTGCCCGGACGGCAATCGGAGCGGACCCGGGGCTGACAGACGGAGAGTTGTCGATCACGCTGGTGGATGACGACGAGATGGCACGACTGAATGTCGAGTGGCTGGGCCGGACCGGTTCGACCGATGTGATCGCGTTTTCTCTGGGTTCCGCCGAATCGGTTCTCGGAGACGTCTACATCGCGCCCGATACGGCCGGCAAGAACGCGGCCGGGCTCGGCGTTGACCTGCTGGAAGAGATTCTCAGACTGGTGATTCATGGCACCCTGCACGTAGTCGGTTACGATCACCCGGAAGGCCCTGACCGGAGTGCGTCGGAGATGTACCGGTTGCAGGAAAAGTTGCTTCGGGGTCTGGAAGTCCGCTAGCCTGTCCGGGCTCGCACCCCTCAGCCACCTGCCGGGTCCAGGAGTCGGACGAATGAGAGCGTTCCTGCACAGACTCCGGCGTTATTTCGTCACTGGCCTGATCGTAATCGCGCCGGTCGGCGTAACTGCGTACATCCTCGTCTGGTTGTTCCAGCGTCTGGATCCGATTCTCGGCCGTTACCTGCCAGTCCTGGGAGTTCGTCAGATACCCGGCCTCGGACTTGTGACGCTGGCCGCTATCGTCGTGCTGGTCGGCTGGGCATCTCAGATCGCGGTCGGGAGACGACTTCTCTACTGGTGGAATACCGGCCTCGCGAAGTTGCCGTTCGCGCGTCGAATCTACTCTGCGTCGTCGCAGATCTTCCAGTCGGTCCTCGATCGAGAGGACAAGCTGTTTCAGCACTGCACTCTGATCGAATTCCCCGGACCGGGAACCTGGGCACTCGGATTCGAGACGGCCTCTTCACCTCCTGAGATCGAAGGGATCACGGGCGAGCCGTCGGTGACGGTATTCCTGCCGACCGCTCCGAATCCGACTTCCGGATTTCTGCTCGTGCTTCCGAGGCGCAGTGTGCATCGGCTGTCTCTGAGCGTCGAGGACGGGCTCAAACTCGTCCTCTCGGTCGGAGTCGCTGCTCCGACCTTGCACACCTCGGAGGTAGGCCAATGACCGAATCCCAGGACCGGATGGCCGGGATCACGGAACGGGTCAGGGAGCTGCTCGCGCGCGAAGACGGTCCGTCACTGAGTCTGTATCTCGAGGACCTGCACGGCAGCGACGTCGCCGACCTGATCGAGTCCCTCGAACCGGACCAGCGCGTTTCGCTGGTCGCCTTCCTGCCCGCGGAGCTCGCGGCCGACGCGTTGGCCGAGATGGAGGATGTCGAGAAGCCCGGCGAACTCCTCATTCAGCTCGAGCCGGGTCGGATCGGGGAAATCGTCGAGGAGATGGCGGATGATGATGCGGCCGACATCATCGGTGACCTGGAGCCCGAGGACCAGGCCAGGGTGCTGTCTTCCGTCTCCGTGCCGGATGCCACGGAGATCCAGGAACTCCTGAGCTACCCGGAGGAATCGGCCGGCGGCATCATGACGCACGATGTCCTGGAGGTCGACTCTCGGCTGACCGCCATGCAGGCGATCGAAGAGCTCCGGCGGCAGGCCCAGGAGGACATCGATTTCTATACGATTTTCGTGACCGGCAGGGATGGTCTGCTGGAAGGCGTGGTGTCCCTCCAGGATCTCGTGGTGTCGGATCCCGATCTGCCAATCTCGGAGATAACGGCCCAGCCGGAGGTCGTGGCGCGAGTTACGATGGACCAGGAGGACGTCGGCCGGGCTCTGTCGCGGTATAACCTTCCTTCGATCGGCGTGGTCGATGAAGCGGGCCGACTGGTGGGCCAGATCACGTTCGATGACGTGATCGACGTCATCGAGGCCGAGACGACCGAGGACATTCTCCGCTTTGCGGCCGTGTCCGACGAGGAAGAAGTCAGGGGGTCGACGCTGGACGCGATCCGCAGCCGGCTACCCTGGCTGCTGCTCAACCTCGCCACGGCTACGATCGGCGCGTCGGTCGTGTGGCGATATCAGGGTACGATCGAGGCGCTCGTCCTTCTGGCCGTCGTAATGCCGATCGTCGCAGGCCTGGGGGGGAACGCGGGAACACAGGCGCTGGCCGTGACGATCCGTCGAATCGCGGTATCCGATGAATCCCTGTCGCAGCGCTGGGGTGTAGTCCGCAAGGAAGCGATCGTCGGGCTGTTGAACGGCCTGGTCGTAGGTGTGGTGGCGGCCGCCGCCGGACACCTCCTGTTCGATGCCGGCCTTCGCTTCGGCGCAGTCGTATTCCTGGCCATGTGGGGAAACATGGTCGTCGCCTCGTTCGCGGGAGCGTTCATCCCGATCCTGCTCGAGAGCCTGGGCGTCGATCCAGCCGTCGCATCGTCCGTGTTCGTCACCGCCCTGACGGACCTGACGGGCTTCATGTTGTTGCTCGGCCTTGCAACGGCCGTTCTACTGTAACGGGTGTGGATCCGAGTCCACATTCCTCGCTTCCGGAAGCGCAGATCGGTGGCCGGGTCGGGGCGGGAACGGACACACGGGCCAGCGGTATCAGCAATAGCTGGGGTGCTGAGTCGCCAGTCGGTGCCTGCTGGCCTGGTCCGTGCGTTGCCTGGCATACGGTGCCCGATCGACAGTCTGGCTGGAGAGGGATTCATGCGGACGACGGTTACGCGTTCAGCGGCCGCCATATGGCTCATAGCGATTCTGGCTGCGTGCGGAACGGACTCATCCGGACCTCCGACCGGTCCCTCCCCCGTACCCACCTGTAAGACCATTCAACTGCTTCCTGGCGAGGATGTGATCTTCGAGGGATCTGCCGCCGTCAGTTGCATCGAGATTCCGGCCTACGAAGCGCAGACTCAATACGAAGTCATGGTCAGTACGATGGCCCGGACATTGGGCTTCAGTCCGATGGAACTCCGGATATCTCCGACGGGGACATCCGGCGGGTCAGCCGGGATACAGCCCGACCCCACGTTTATCGCTACCACGGGTTCCGGTCCCGACGCGGTGGAGGTAGCCTGGCGGAGCGGCCAGACCTCGCTCGATGGTCAGCTGAGACAGCTGGAGCGGTCGATCCGCCCACAGATCCGCTCGGCCGCCATGGCCACCAGAGGAACTCTGTTCAGTGTGCCGACTGTCGGTGACACGGTCAGGTACCGCTTCGGGTGCGTGGATTCAAACAGGTTTCCGGATGTGCCGAAGTCGATTCTCGGTGAAGTCGTCAACGTGAGCCAGCGTGCCGTCATCGGCGAGGACCGGAATTCCGCCTCGGTATTCAGCCCGGAAGAGTACGCCGAGATCGCCAGGGCGTTCGATGAAGTGATATACGACGCGAACGAGAAGTACTTCGGAACTCCAGGCGACATTGATTCGAATGGCGGCCGTATCGTCCTGCTGTATACGGGCGGTGTGAACCAGATGTCGACCGACTATACGGACAGCTTCATCGCCGGATTCACCTGTCCGCTGGATCTCGGAGCGTCGGGCGGGAACAACTCCGAGATGTTCTATCTGATGGTCCCGGATCCGCTCGGGCTGTTCACCGAGGCCTCCAACGACGCGATCAGCAAGGAGCAGGTCAGGCGGATTACGGACAATACCGTCGCTCACGAACTCCAGCATCTGATCAACGCGCAAAGCGGCAATGGCGGTGCCCAGGACGTATGGCTCAACGAAGGGCTTTCGCACCTGGCGGAGGAGGTGGTCGGTCACGAGGTGAACGGGTTCGCGCCCGGCATGGAGCTCGGGGCAGAAGAGCTGATTTCGTCGCAGGCGCGAATCGACGTGTTCAACAAGTATTACCTCAACAACTGGTACAATCTGAGCCAGTACCTGAGTACTCCAGGAGACACGGCTGCGCTTCTTAATTCGTCGGATCCACTGAACTACAACACGTTTCGTATGCGAGGCGCCGCCTGGAGCTTCGTGCGCTACCTGCTGGATCGCTACGAAGACGGAACCGACAGTGAGGCTGCCCGGACCCGGGCGCTCGTTCAGAGCTCGGCCGCGGACTCGCGAGACGCCGTCACGGAGGTATTCGGGGTGCCGTTCGATCGCCTGGCCACGCAGTGGTCGACGATGCTGATCTCGTCCGACAGATCGGAGGTCGAGACCTCGATGGAGTTGCAGCTTCCGTCGTACCGAATGCGGGACGTGTTCGCATCGAGAATCGGCGAAGCCGTGAATCCCCCTTCCGGGGGGTATCCGCTGCTGCCGCTGAAACGGGATCTGGGGTACGAGTCGAATCTGGACGCGGAGCTGTTCAGCGCGACGGGGATGTACCTCGAACTGGACGCCCTGGAGCCCGGGGATGGAACTCGACTCGAGCTGGTCAGCCCCACCCGCGGGGCGGTACTCGATGCGAGCGTAGAGCCGCGGCTGCAGATCCTCAGAATCCGCTAGCTACCGTACGGATCTGCTTGCTCCGACGGACTCGTACCGGCAGTTTCGGCCGGTATGAATGATCCAGCCCGGGTTTCCCTGACGCCATCGCAGCAGAGCCTCGTCGAGAAGTTTCGTGCTCGTCATGTTCTCGCTCTGTCACGCTGCATTTCGCTGGTCGAGAATCACCGCCCCGGATTCGAATCCGTCCTCGAAGAATTACACGAGGGAGTCGGTTCCGCCCGTCGAGTCGGAATCACCGGTCCCCCGGGGGCGGGCAAATCGACGCTCACGGCGGCCCTCGCCCGAATCTACCGGAACAGCGGATTGAGCGTCGGGATCATCGCCGTCGATCCAAGCAGTCCGTTCACAGGGGGCGCACTGCTCGGAGGTCGGGTGCGGATGGATGACCTGGCTACCGATGATGGGATCTTCATCAGGTCGATGGCGAGTCGCGGCTCGCACGGTGGACTCGCGGCCGCGACCCGCGAAGCGGCAGATCTGCTCGACGCATTCGGATTCGACCGGATCCTTCTCGAGACGGTCGGCGTGGGGCAATCGGAGCTGGAAGTCGCATCCTCCGCGGATTCGACACTCGTCGTTCTCGTACCGGAGTCCGGAGATGGAATCCAGGCGATGAAGGCCGGCCTGATGGAGGTTGCCGATCTGTTCGCCGTCAACAAGGCGGATCGGCCCGGCGCAGACAGACTGAAGAAAGAGATCGAGGTGGTTCTCGCGCTCCGCACGGGGTCTTCCTCCAGCCACGTCCCCGGTCATCACGGGGTGGATCTATCCGCGATCGCCGGGGCTCGGGTCGCGGACGCCATGGCGGGTCCGACACCCGGGGCCGGCAACGACGAGTCCGGGGACGTAGCGGACTGGAAGGTCCCGGTTCTCAGGTGCGTAGCGTCAACGGGTGACGGCGTGCCGGAGATCGCCGCGGGCCTCGACAGCCACTTCGAATGGTTGGAATCCTCCGGTCGGCTGGAATCGAACCGTCGCGAACAGGCGATGGAACATGCTCGACTGGTTCTCGAACGCTCCGTGAGCAGGCGAGCAATGGACGCCTGGAGCGCGTGGTCCGAAGGGGCAGGTCACGAGCCGGAAGTCGGGCGACGGACTCCGTACGCGATCAGCCGGGAGGTGTACGGGAGGTTGTGGCCGGATGCGGGCCGGACTTCGGATGGATCCTGACATCGCCGGCGCTGGAACGGCTTGATCGAATTGTCGTATATTCGGCCGGTGATTGATCACGAACAGGGGAAGGTCGAGCATGAGTCACGTACTGGATCGTGAGGCGGCGGAGGCGCTGCGAGCGGAGGTCGAACGCCGCCGTGCCGAACTCGCCGAACTGGAGGACAGGCTCAGGAGTTGGACGGCCGTCTACGAGGCGACGCCGAAACGTGACGACACGGACTTCACCACCGTATCGGGGCGACCGATCAGACCGCTGTACACGTCACTGGACACTCGGAACGACGAGTACCTGAGGGACCTGGGCCTGCCCGGCGAATACCCGTTCACGCGGGGCCCGTATCAGACCATGTATCGGACGCGACTCTGGACGATGCGGCTGTTCTCGGGATTCGCGACGGCCGAAGAAACCAACGAGCGCTACAAGTTTCTGCTCGAGAGAGGTCAGACCGGGCTCTCGGTGGCGTTCGATTTCCCCACCCTGATGGGCTACGACTCGGACGATCCGATGTCCGAGGGCGAAGTGGGGAAGTGTGGCGTCGCGATCTCCAGTCTCGCCGACATGGAGACGCTGTTCGATGGGATCCCCCTCGACCGCGTTTCCGTTTCGATGACGATCAACGGTCCGGCAATCATGCTGTACTGCTTCCTGCTGGCCACGGCAGAAAAGCAGGGAGTGCCGTTCGACAGGGTCCGCGGGACGATCCAGAACGACATCCTGAAGGAATACCAGGCGCAACATGCGTGGATCTATCCGCCCGAGCCGGCTCTGAAGATCATCGGCGACATCTTCGAATGGTCCGCGGAGCACGCGCCCCGATTCAATACGATCTCGATCAGCGGCTATCACATTCGGGAGGCCGGTTCGACAGCGGGCCAGGAACTCGCCTACACGCTGAAGAACGGGTTTACCTACGTCGAAAAGGGAATCGAGCGCGGCCTCGACGTTGACGAGTTCGCTCCACGCCTGTCGTTCTTCTGGGATGTACACAACGATTTCTTCGAGGAGATCGCCAAGTTCCGTGCGGGTCGAAGGATCTGGGCCCGGCATATGCGTGACGTGTACGGCGCGAAACAACCTGAGAGCTGGAGGCTGCGCACGCACGCGCAGACGGCCGGCGTGACGCTGACCGCCCAGCAGCCCTACAACAACGTCGCGCGCGTCGCCTACCAGGGGCTGGCGGCCGTGCTCGGTGGTACGCAGTCCCTTCACACGAACGCGCTCGACGAGACGCTCGCGCTTCCGACGGAGCATGCCGTGCGAATCGCCCTGCGCACTCAGCAGATTCTCGCCTACGAGACGGGAGTGGCGAATACGATCGACCCGCTCGCCGGCTCGTATTTCATTGAGAACCTGACGGACGAGCTCGAGGAAGAAGCCGAGGGGATCTTTGCGGAGATCGATGACCTGGGCGGAGTCGTCGCGGGGATCGAAACCGGGTACTTCCAGGGGCGGATCGCCAGTTCTGCGCACCGGTTTCAGGCGGAGCTCGAGTCGGGACACCGGCTGATCGTGGGGGTGAACGCGTTTGAGGAGGCCGACGAAGATCATGGCCTGGAAATCCTGCGGATCGATGAATCCGCAGGAGAGACACAACGCCGACGCCTGGGGCAGCTGCGCCAGGAGCGCGACCCCGAACGGGTCCGGGAGGCACTGGAAGCACTCACCGCGGCCGCGAACCGTGATGACAACCTGCTTCCGCCGATGTTGGATGCGGTCCGGGCCTATGCCACGCTTGGCGAGATCCGACAGTCCCTCGAGGACGTGTATGGACGCTTCAAGGAGCCCGTGTCGTTCTGATCCCTGGTGCTTCGACACGAACCGCGAATTCCGCGCGGACAGTCGGTACGGCTACAAGCCTGAACGCGTTCACTCGCCCGATCCGGAACCGGAACCGGCGGGACGGGTGGCGACCACCAGCCAGAGCATTCCCATGAGTGAGAAGAAGATCCGGGTCTTAGTCGCGAAACCGGGCCTCGATGGGCACGATCGTGGAGCGAAGGTGATCGCCGCGGCCCTGCGTGACGCGGGTATGGAGGTGATCTATACCGGGCTTCACCAGACCCCCGACAAGATCGCGGCGACCGCGTTGCAGGAAGACGTGGACGTGGTCGCGCTGTCCATACTGTCCGGTGCGCACATGACGCTGTTTCCGAGAGTCCAGTCCCTGCTTCTCGAGAACGGGATGGACGAAGTGCTCGTTACGGGTGGAGGGATCATCCCGGATGAGGACATAGACGCGCTCCGCGATATGGGTATCGGGCAGCTGTTCGGCCCTGGCACGCCGACGACCGATGCCGTGGAGTACATCCGCACGTGGTATTCCGAGAGTGGCCGGAGCAGGGAAGACTGATGCCGGAGTCCGAGTCGCGAATGCGTCAGGCCGTCAATGAGTTGCGGCCTCTTGAGGAGCAGCTGCGCCAGGGAGGCGGCCCGGCGAAGATCGAAAAACAGCACTCACAGGGTAAGCTCACCGCGCGCGAGCGAATCGAGCGCCTGATCGACCCGGGTGGGGGATTCCTGGAGATCGGGCTCCTGGTGGCGTGGGACCAGTACGACGGGCAGGCGCCGGCTGCCGGCGTCATCACGGGGATCGGCGAGGTATCCGGCCGGGTCGTTGTGGTCGTGGCGAACGATGCCACCGTGAAGGCCGGAAGCTGGTGGCCGGAGACGATCACCAAGATGCTGCGCGCGCAGGAGATAGCGATGCGCAGCCGCGTGCCGATTCTCTACCTGGTTGATTCCGCAGGCGTGAATCTGCCCTACCAGGGAGGAGTGTTCCCGGGCAAGTACGGCGCGAGCCGGATTTTCTACTATAACTCGATCATGCGGCACTACCTGGATGTTCCGCAGCTCTCGGCCGTGATGGGCCCATGCATCGCCGGCGGCGCCTATCTCCCGGCACTGTCCGACTCGATCATAATGGTCGACGGAACGAGCTTCATGGGACTCGGCGGACCCAATCTGGTCAAGGGCGCGACGGGGCAGGACGTAGACGCCGAGGAACTGGGCGGAGCTCGCACACACAATGTGATCAGCGGAGTTGCGCACTACGAGGTCGAGGACGATCTGGAGTGCATCGAAAAGCTGCGGGACCTGGTTGCCGACCTTCCCCGACCGAAACTGCTTCCTCCGACCGATGAACCCCGTGCTCCAGCACGCTCGGCCGACGAGATCTACGATCTGATGCCGGCCGACCATCGCCAACCGTATGACGTCCGGGATCTCCTCGACACATTTCTCGACGAAGGGCAATTCGATGAGTTCCAGGCGGGCTACGCCCCGGAGATGCTCACTGCTGCTGCCCGGCTGAGGGGGAGACGGGTCGGCGTGATCGCGAACCGACGCGGCATGTTCAAGGACTCGGCGGGCGGGCCGCCGAAGTTCGGCGGGATCGTGTACGCGGACAGTGCCGAAAAAGTCGCCTACTTCATGGACATGTGCGACCGCCAGAAGATGCCACTGCTGTTCGTGCAGGATGTGAGCGGCTTCATGGTCGGCGTCGAGGCCGAGCACTCGGGCATCATCCGGGCGGGCGCCCGCATGGTCGAATCGATGGCTACCGCCCGAGTTCCAAAGATCGTGCTCACGACCAATCATGCGAGCGGCGCTGGATACTACGCGATGGCGGGGCAGGGATTCGATCCCGACTTCATCTTCACCTGGCCGACCGGTCGCATGGGGGTGATGGAAGGGGAATCGGCTGTGCGAGCGATCTTCGGACCGAAGATCGACCGGGCCGCAGAAGCCGGTCAGGACCTGGACGCCGATACGGTCGACGCGATCGAGCACACCCGCGCCGAATACGAGCGGCAACTCGATGCGACCTATGCGGCTGCCCGCGGATTCGTCGATGCGATCATCGTCCCGGAAGACACGCGGGACGTTCTCGATCTGGCGATGCGATGCGCGCTCGAGAATCCAGCCCCGCACGTGGGGACGTTTACCCTGAGAGACGACGCATGAACAGGTGCGCCCGTGCACACGGGATCAGGAGAGGCCAATGAGCAAGCGCATCGTGCGTGTAGCCTCGGGCCAGGGATTCTGGGGAGACTGGCAGGAAGCCCCGAAGCTGCAGGTTCGAACCGGTCCGATCGACTACCTGATGCTCGACTACCTGGCCGAGATCACGATGTCGATTCTGCAGAAACAGCGTGAGCGGGATCCCACCGCAGGGTACGCGCGTGATTTCGTACCGTTGATCGCAGGGCTGAGTCCGGAATTGCTGGGTCGTGGGATCAGGGTGGTGAGCAACGCCGGCGGTGTGAATCCGGATGGATGTCGGCGCGCCCTGTTCGAGGCCCTCGAGGAGATCCCGATTTCGCGGCCACTGAGAGTGGCGGTCGTGTCCGGCGACGACCTGATGGACCGGCTCGACTCGCTGCTCGGGGACGGTCACGAACTGCGGAACATGGAGACCGGCGAGCCGCTGTCGGCCGTGCGGGACCGGGTCCAGAGTGCGAACGCCTACATCGGCGCGGCCCCGATCATCGAGGCGCTGCGCATGGAGGCGGACGTCGTGATCACCGGTCGATCGACCGACACGGCGCTCACCTATGCTCCGCTGATGCACGAGCATGGCTGGGCGGCGGATGACTGGGACAGGATCGCGGCCGGCGTCGTCGCCGGGCACATCAACGAGTGTGGAGCCCAGGCCACTGGCGGAAACACGCTGTTCGACTGGCGCGGCGTTGATCTGGAGGCCCCCGGGTACCCGATCATCGAGATGGCAGCGGACGGCACGTTCACGGTCACGAAGCACGAGAGCCTCGGCGGCCGGGTGACCTGGGCCACGGTTACAGAGCAACTCGTGTACGAGATGGGCGACCCGATCGAATACATCACTCCCGACTGCATTGCAGACGTTTCGACCATACAGTTGCGGGATCTGGGTGAGAATCAGGTTGCGATCTCGGGTGTCCAGGGTCGGGAGAGAACGGGACTGCTGAAGGTATCGATCGCCTACCGGGACGGCTGGAAGGCGACTGGAAGCCTGGTGTACGCCGCGCCCGACGCGCTCGACAAGGCGATTCGGGCAGATGAGGTCCTGCGCGCGCGGCTGGAGCGACTGGGCTTGCGGTTCGATGAGATCCGTACCGAGTTCGTCGGCGCCGGCGCCTGTTCCGGGCGCTCACCCGACCACCTGCCTGAGGCCGTTCGACGGGGCCTGCCCGAGGTGGAGTTGCGGGTCGGAGTCCGATCGTCCGACCGGGCTGCGGTAGATCGCTTCACTCGTGAGCTGGCGCCTCTGATCCTTGCGGGTCCACCATCGGTTACCGGATTCGCAGCAGGCAGGCCGCGTGTGCAGGAAATCATGGCCTACTGGCCGGCACTGATCGATCGGGATGCCGTCGAACGAAACCTCGAAGTCGAGGTGAGCCACGCATGAAGATCCGACTGGAACGAATCGCGATCGCGAGGTCGGGAGACAAGGGTGACGCCGCGAATGTGGGCGTCATAGCGCTGATCGAGGATGCCTGGCCGATCCTCGTGCGCGAGGTTACCGAAGAGCGGGTTGGCGAACATTTCAAGGACGTCTGCAAGGGGCGGGTCGAGCGCTTCGAGCTCCCGAACCTCGGGGCGCTGAATTTCCTGCTCCACGAGTCTCTCGGTGGGGGCGGTACCGTGTCGCTGATGCTGGACGCCCAAGGGAAGACGTTCGCGTCATCGTTGCTCGAGCTCGAAATCGATGCCCCGGAGGAGGTCGTCTCGTTGTGCGACCGGGTCCTGTCGGGAGAGCTTCCCGGTCGTTGAACCGGGAGTCTGGATTCACGCTGAGCCGGGAAGGCCCCGGGAGGCTGGCGTGCAGGAACTCGTACGGAACGACGTAGACGGCAAAGCCGGGATCGCCCGGATCGTTCTGAATCGTCCCGAGCGCCGGAATGCGCTCAACACGGGGATGGTTACGGAGCTGATGGATTCGCTGGCCCTTGCGGACGCAGACGACCGGATCCGAGTCGTGGCGCTGTCGGGCGCGGGACCCGATTTTTGTGCCGGCGCCGATCTGGAAGAGATTCGGGAAGCCGTGGAACAGGGCATTCTGGCGAGTCTGGTCGATGCCGAAGCTCTCGGAGAGCTGTTCCTGTTGCTTCGGCGCATGGACACGCCTGTGATCGCCGTCGTGCATGGAAGGGCCCTCGCCGGGGGCTGCGGGCTCGCCACTGCGTGCGACATGGTGTTGGCTGCGTCGGACGCGCGATTCGGTTATCCGGAAGTGCGGCTCGGTTTCGTCCCGGCGATGGTGATGGCGATCCTGCGCCGATCCGTAGGCGAAAAGCGTGCATTCGAACTCATTTCCCTGGGTGAAACGATCGAGGCGGAAGTGGCGGAGTCGATCGGCCTCGTGAACCGGGTCTTTCCTGCCGAGGATTTCGAGGCGGAGGTGGACGGTTTCCTCAGAGATCTCTCGTCCCGCAGTGCGTCAGCCGTCAGTCTCGGCAAGCGCTTGCTGTACCAGATCGACGGCGCGAGCTTCGAGGCGGCGATACGGACGGGAGCGCAGGTGAATGTCCTCGCCCGGCTGACGGACGATTGTCAGGACGGGATCGACACGTTCCTCGAGCGCCGTGGATCGTGACTGGACAGCGACAATGAACCGGCGGCCGCGTCCATATCGGGACCGGCCGCCCCAGACAGGATTCAAATCATGCAGGGCGAGGCGAGAACAGCAGAGATTCGCGCTGGCCGGGGTTTCGATGGCACCGCGGCGGTACTTCTTGTGGTAACGATCGTGCTCGGGCTGGCCGGAGCGCGCCTGCTGATCACGGGAGGGCGCAGTGCGATCACGGGAGGCATCCTGCTCCTGATCGGAGCGCTCGCCGCCGAAGCGGTGGCGTTCGGAGGCAGGGCCTGGGGGCCGGCCGTCGAGGGGTCCCTGGACCTGAGTTCGCGACTCGGACTCGGAGTGCTCGGAGGGATCCTGGCAGGCCTGTTTCATGCCTTGCTTACCCTGTTCGCCGGCTGGACCGGTATCGCCGCATTGCTGGGTTCGGGGATCGAGGTACACCTGGTCGCGGCCGACTGGGGTGTTCGTCTGTTGCATGGAGTCGCATGGGGATTCGTGCTCGGGCTCACCTGGCGCCTGATCCCCGGCGCGGACTTCGTCGGCAAGGGCCTCGTCTTCAGTCTCGTCGTCAGCGCCTACGTGCTTCTGATCCGGTTTCCGTTCTTCGAAGGGGCGGGCTTCCTGGGCATTAACCTCGGCTTATTCACTTCGGGGCTGGTGCTGATCGGCATCGCGCTGGCTGCGGTCGTCGCCGCGGCGGTAATCGCGTGGGGAGCCCGTAGCCCGGATCGGCCCGTCAGTCAGCCGCTGGTTCGCTGATCTTCAGGTCCGGCCGCCCTTCGGTATGAACGAGCGGGACTTCAGTTACTGGCTCCGGTTTCAGATCGGTCTGACAGTCGCGGGGATCCTGGCCTGGCTGGCCGGAGTCGCTATCGACAATTCGTTCCTGTCGGGGGTCGGCACAGGGATCATGGTGTCGGCCCTGGCGCTCCGATTCCTGCGCGGTCGAAGACCCGGAGAGGCCTCCGGCGGCGACGGCGCCTGATGCCCAACCGGGTCACGTACGATCGAGCGCCTCCTAGTCCGGCGCGTTGCAGCCGTCCAGGCAGCCCCTGTACAGGTGGATGCAGGGCTCGTCATTGCCGATA
The DNA here is from genome assembly GCA_039585935.1 of Gemmatimonadota bacterium. GTDB lineage: Bacteria > Gemmatimonadota > Gemmatimonadetes > Palauibacterales > Palauibacteraceae > Carthagonibacter. Next base: position 17,859 of record JBDGUY010000008.1, on the reverse strand, counting down.
GGTGCCGCGCCGGCCTGGCACAACACGCTGATCGTCTCACAGTAAATCCTGCACAACTTGCCGGCGGCTTCAGCCGCCGGGGCCTCCGCAGGCGCAGGAGGCAGCGACGCAAGCAGAAGCGCGACGCCGGTCAACAGGCGGATTCTCATCGGTCCTCCTCTCTGGATTTCACAGATACTTGTTGACGTTGCAGCCGGCGAGGCAGCCGGCGATATACAGGTTGCAGCGCCACGAGTCGATCTCCTCGCAGTTCTGTGCGGCTTTTTCCCCGCAGTAGTCCGAACAGCTCGTCTTCGTCTTCTCGGCCAGAGCCTCGGGCGGCGTGACGCCGCCAGCGAATCCGGTGATCGCCAGGGCGGCGAGCGCCGCGGTCAGTCGCGATCTCATGAATACCTCCTGTTGGGGGAATGAAATGGAGCCACTCGCTCCGTCGCTTCGAGTGGCATCAGGGCCCCGCCTGCGTTCCGCGGGACCGGGGCGCCATCAGAAGTGTCCGGGCGTCCTCGGGACTGAGGACGCCTTCACGTCTGTCCAGCATCCGGCCGTCTGCCCCTACCGAGAATGCGGTCGGCACGACCTGGATTCGCATCGTACCCAGGAATCCGGCCACATCCAGCGGCTCTAGGGCAGTCATTCCCGGCAACTCCCGGGCGGTCCAGGCCCGCGCGTCCGGGTGGTCTCCGACCGCCACCGTGATCAAACGGGAACCCGGCGCACGCGCGAGAGCCTCACGCCAGGCAGGGGTCGAGCGCTCGCATGCCGGGCAGGTGGTGAGGAAGACGAGCACCGTGGAGGGTGCAAGGCCGGCGAGGGTTACAGTGTCACCCGTCGACAGGTCTCGCAGGAGAATCCCGCCGGGAATGCGCTCCCCCGGATCTACGATGCGCCTCTCCCGAAGCGCCGGAGCGACTCGGTCACGGGCCACGAATCCGAGTGCGACCACGAGGGCGACGACAGTCAATCCGTTCAGCAGCGACTCCACCCTGTTTCGACCTTTGCCCACCTGCTCTCCTCCCTGTCCCGTTCGCCGGCGCGATTCGACGGTCGGCCAGGTCGGTCAACGGGAATTCAACCCGAGCGGCCGCGAAGGGGGATGATCGGTTCGTGAGGCGCGGCTGGAGCGTGATGCCGTGGAGCGATTCAACTCGGAAGGCCGCGATCGAACCGGGACGCACGCCGCCCTGCGGGAGTACTTCGGGCACGACGACTTTCGTCCGGGCCAGGCAGCGGTCGTCTCAGCCATTCTGTCCGGACGGGATGTGCTGGCTGTGCGCAGCACGGGATCCGGGAAGTCCCTGTGCTTTCAGCTTCCAGCCGTCATGTCAGCGGGTACGACCATCGTGGTCTCGCCGCTCATCGCGCTGATGAGGGACCAGGTCGAGGGACTTCGACGCCGGGGAATCGATGCCGCAGCCCTGACGTCGGCCATCGGAGGCTCGGACCGGGAGACGCTGCTTCAGCGCCTCGGCACTGCGCCACCGGGCCTCGTATACGTTTCGCCGGAGGGACTGGCGACCCGAGCGGGGCTCTCCCTCTCGGTGCTGAAGCCGGGCCGGGTCGTCATCGACGAGGCGCATTGCATCAGTGATTGGGGACACGACTTCCGGCCGGAATACCGGAGAATTCTGCCGTGGCTCGAATCGGCGGGGAGGCCGCCGGTGGCCGCGTTCACCGCGACCGCGACTCCCGGGACACGGCGCGATATCGAAGCCTGCCTCGGATTGCGTCGCACGGTCCGGTTCATTTCATCCGTCAACCGGCCGAATCTTCACTGGGAAGTCCAGGTGTCCGGGAAGCCCGGTTCCGCTGTGGAGGCGATCGCATCGGCGGCGGCAGATGCACTCCGGGAAGGAGAAGGAGCGTCTGCCCTGATCTACGTCCTGTCTCGCGCCGCCGCCGGTCGTCTGGCCCACTATCTTCGCTGCCGGGGCATACGCGCGGTGGCCTAACGATCCGCCTCGTGGTCCACCTCGGCATGCCGGCGGCCCTGGAGGCGTATGTCCAGGAAGCGGGCCGGGCGGGACGGGATGGCCTTCCCGCCCGGTGTCTCCTGTTGCCGTCGCCGGGCGACGAGCGGCTCCATCGGGCACGGATTCGGGCACGGCGGAAGAAACATCCAGAGTCCCTTCCCGGCCAGAGAGCAACCGACCGGCAGATCGCGGCACTGGCGCGCCATCGACTCCTGGCCATGCAGTCATACGTCAGGACGCGAGGCTGTCGACGCTCATCCATCGCCAGGTATTTCGGTGAGCCGGAGCCCGTGTGCACGGGCTGCGACAGTTGCGGATTCGGAAGCTGAGATTCAGGCTGTTCCGGCGTCGGGCAACCCCAGGCCGGGTGCCGATGGTCGGATATTGCAGAGCCGCCCTCACGTGCGGAACGAACTCGTCGAACTGGATGTCGTCATGCGAGCACTGACTTCTCTTCGTCCGGTAGTAGCGTCCGGGACATCGATCGCCGTGATGCTGTGCTCTGGTGTGCAGGTCACGGCGTTGTCGGCCCGAGCGCAGGAGCCGATTCGCTTCGGGTCGCCCGACGCGGTCGCCGCCGAACCACGCGGATCCATTTCCGGGATCCGGGTGGAGCGGGGGGGGAGCGTGCTCGTCGCCGACGGAGTGGAGGCCCGACTGGTCCGCCTGTCCCCGGACCTGGCGGAGGCAACTGTCATCGGCAGGGAGGGACAGGGGCCCGACGAGTACCGGCAGCCCGACGGACTGTTCGCTCTGCCCGGCGACTCGACCCTGATGACGGACCTTGGGAACGGCCGACTCGCGGTCCTGGCGCCGGACGGATCGATCGTCCGAACCGAGCCGATCGCGCGGGAGGACGCGGACGATGGGATGATGCTCGTGCTGCCCGCGGGAACGGACGCCGAGGGCGGCATCTGGTTCACGTCGCGCGGCGGGATGCGAGGGCAGATGAACCTGGACGATTCCTTGCAGGTGCGCCGGCTGGATGCCGCGACCGGAGAGGTGACGACCGTCGCGCGCCTGGCACCTCCCCCGATGACCAGTTCGACGAGCGGTGGCGCCGACAACATGCAGCAACGGATCATGCCGATCCCGTTCGGCGCCGAGGACGCGTGGTCGGTCGGAGCGGGAGGTCTCGCCGTAGTCCGTGCGGAACCCTACCACGTTGAGCGCATTCGACCGGACGGATCGGTGGTCGTCGGGCCGGACGCAGAGTGGGAGCCCGTGCCGGTCAAGCGCGCCGACCAGGAGGAATGGCTTGACGGCCTGTCCGGAGGGCTTTCGGTGATGATCAGCGAAGAGAACGGCGTGCGGCGCACGAGCCTCAGTCGGGGCGGCACAAGGCCTTCCGGGATGGATGCGGATTCGTTCGAGTGGCCCGAGACGAAACCGGCGTTCTCTGCGGGCGATGCTCAAATCGACTTCGCAGGCCGAGTCTGGGTACGTCGGAACCGGGAGGCCGGTGAGCCGCCGCTGTACGACGTTTTCGATCATGAAGGGCGCCGGTCGGGACAGGTAGAGCTACCGCCCGATCGAAGTCTCGTCGGTTTCTCCAGGGACTACGTATACCTGGCCCGGACGGACGAACTGGACTTCCGGTGGCTCGAACGCTATCCCGAGCCGACGATCAGTGCCGGGAGTCGCTGAGGGGTCGTCAGCACAGGGTGCCCCGGTTTCCCGGCGTGGCCGATACCGGTAATTTCCAGGTCTCGTCGGGAGCCGGCCGGGGCGTCTCAGCTCCCGGCCGGACAGCTGCACTGAAATCGCAGACAGGCCTCGAGCTGGGGAGCGCATGACCGATCTGGACCTGTACCTCGAAGACCATCACCACATGCTGCGCGACATGGTTCGCGAGTTCGCCGAGGCGGAGATCGCTCCGGTTGCTGCCGGGTTCGACGAATCGGAGCAGTTTCCGTGGGAATCGGGCAGGAAGATGTCGGAACTGGGTTTGTTTGGAATCCCGTTTCCAGAGGATTTCGGCGGCGCGGGAATGGACCTCATCTCCGCGATTATCGTCTCGGAGGAGCTGGCACGGGTGGATGCCAGTCATTCGATCATGGTCGGTGCCCACATTTCGCTCGCGGCAACCCCGCTGTACCGGTGGGGCACGGATGCGCAGAAGGAGAGATTCCTCACGCCGCTGGCAAGCGGTGAAGCACTGGGTGGATTCGGCCTGACCGAGCCGGGATCCGGCTCTGACGCCAGTGGGATGAGCACGATGGCCGAGCTCAAGGGCGACCATTACCGGATCAACGGGCAGAAGACGTGGATCACGCACGGTGGGGTCGGTGAGCTGTTCATCCTGGCTGCGGTCACGGCGCCAGGCGAGGGCAACCGAGGGATCAGCGCGTTCATCGTTACCAAGGATACCTGCGACCTGGAAGTGGCGACGCAACTCGGATTCGGGCACAGCGATGCACTGGTTCCCATGCCCGGGTTCTCGACCGGGCAGAAGCTGCGCAAGCTGGGCTGGAACGCTTCCGACACGCGGGAACTCATCCTCGAGGACGTCGAGGTCCCGGTCGAGAATCTGATCGGCGAGGAGAACGAGGGATTCAAGGTATTTCTGGACACGCTCGACGGAGGCAGGATCTCGATTGCGGCGCATGCCCTGGGAATCGCGCAGGGAGCGCTCGAAGCGTCGCTTCGCTATACGGGAGAGCGAGTGCAGTTCGGTCGTCCGATCAACAAGTTCCAGGGAATCCAGTTCAAGCTGTCGGACATGGCGACGCGCATCCATGCGGCACGGCTGATGACGTACCATGCGGCCTGGTTGCGGCAGTCTGGCCGGCCGCACAAGAAGGAAGCGTCCATGGCCAAGCTGTTCGCGTCCGAGGCAGCGATGGACGTCACGATCGACGCCGTACAGTTGCACGGCGGATACGGCTACAGCAGGGAGTATCCTGTCGAGAGGATGATGCGGGACGCGAAGATCACCGAGATCGGTGAGGGAACGAGCGAGATTCAGCGGATCCTGATCGCCCGGGAGATGCTTCGGGATCTCCAGACCTGAGCGCTGGAAGTGGTGTCGGAGCGGTAGCAACCGTAGATTTAGCCCTCGGGCCGCGGGCCAAGCATGCCGCGGCCCTTTCGATTAAGGGGCAAACACGCTGACATCTCCCCGCTGATTCGCGGGTCTGGATATTTATGCGCAGGGAAATCGTGATCGACGCCGCCGGGTCGGAAACCCGGGTGGCGATCGTCGAAGACGGCAGGCTGGTCGAGTTGATGCACGAACGGGCTGAGGCGGACCGGATGGTCGGCCACCTCTACCTCGGTCGGGTGGAGGCCGTGCTGCCGGGCATTCAGGCTGCGTTCGTCGATATCGGAACCGAGAAGTCGGCGTTTCTGCACGTCTCCGATCTCGTGGAAGAGGACGATGATGAGAATGGGAACGGCGGCGGTCGCCGGTCCCGTCGCTACCCGCCGATCCAGGACCAGATCGAGCGCGGACAGGAAATCCTGGTTCAGGTCACCAAGGAGCCGATCGGCACCAAGGGGCCACGCGTCACATCGCAGGTATCCCTCCCCGGTCGTTTCGTCGTGTTCATCCCCGACAGCAGTCATGTCGGTGTAAGCCGGAAAATCGAGGATCGGGAAGAACGGTCGCGTCTGCGGGCGGTGGCGCGGGAGGCGCTGGGAGATCGGTCGGGTGGGGTGATCGTGCGGACCGTCAGCGAAGAATTGAACCGCAAGACACTCGAGAAAGAACTCGCTGCCCTTCGTAAGACGTACGGCAAGATCGAGCGGCGGGTGAAGAGCATGAAGGCGCCCGCGCTGGTCCACCGTGAGGAAGAGCTCACCTCCGGCATCATCCGCGACCTGTTCAGCGAGAAGATCGACCTGCTGACGGCGAATGACGATACGCTGCTACACGAGATACGGTCCTACCTCGGACAGGTGGGCCCTGAGCTGCTCGACCGTGTCCGATCGTACGAGGGCGACACCCCGATCTTCGATCAGTTCGGACTCGAGGAGGAGATCCGGGCGGCGTTTCATCGGCGAGTGGAGTTGAAGTCCGGTGGCCACATCGTGATCGAGCATACGGAAGCGCTGGTTTCTATCGATGTGAACACGGGCCGCTACACCGGAAAGAAGGATCCGGCGAAGACGATCCTTCGGACCAACCTCGACGCGGCCGGTGAGATCGCGCGGCAGCTTCGCCTGCGCGATATCGGCGGGATCATCGTGTGCGACTTCATCGACATGGACGATAAAGAGTCCCGCGAGAAGGTCCAGCAGGAGATGAAGAGCTATCTGGGCCGGGATCGAGCACGAACCAAGGTATTCAGCATTTCGGATCTCGGGCTGCTCGAGCTGAGCAGACAGCGAGTCCGCCCGAGCCTCGTGCAGATGATGACCGAACCCTGCACGAGTTGCGATGGCACCGGACGCGTGCTGGCCCCGGAAACCGTGGTTCGGCGCATCGACCGGGCACTCCGGCGAGCGAAGTCGCTCGGGGAGACGAGAGCGATCACCATGCGGGTGCACCCGGAGGTGGCGTTGTACCTGCTGGAGCAGGAGCCAGAATTCCTGCGCAGCACGAGCCACGAGTGCGGGATGGACCTTGATGTCCGCGACGATCCGCTGCTCGGGCACGACGAGTATCGTCTGCTCGCCGCCCCGGCCGACACGGACGTAACGTCCCGTTACGGAATCGCCTGAATCGTCGGGATTCGGAATTGACAGCAGGGCGTATCAACACTATCCTTTCGGGCTACGAATCGACGGAAAACATCTGGCCGGGAATACGAGACTGATGTACGCGATATTCGAGGCGAAGGGAAAGCAGTTCCGCGCGGAACCGGACATGACTCTGCGGATACCGAGTCTGGACGCCGAGCCCGGTGAGCGGGTTACGTTCGACCAGGTCCTGCTCGCGGAACGCGACGACAAGGTGGTCATCGGGCAGCCTTCGCTCGAGGGCGCTTCCGTGGCTACCGAGGTCGTGCGCCACGGGCGCGGTGAGAAGATCATCGTGTTCAAGATGAAGCGCCGGAAGGGCTACCGCCGGAAGCAGGGACACCGCCAGGGCTTCACGGAGATCCGGATCGTGGATATCGATTTCGGAACCGGTCGCTCCGTCGAGCGACCCGCGAAGGTCGAGAAGCCGAAGGCGAAGAAACCGGTCGAGGCCAAGGCTGCCGCCAAGCCGGCGAAGGCGAAGAAGCAGGCGGTCGAGGCGCCGGTGGTCGAGGTCGAGCCAGTAGTCGAGCCGCCGGTGGTCGAGGTCGAGGAGGTCGAGGCGAAGCCGGCAGCTGTGGAGGCGCCGGTCGAAGTCGATGCGACCGACACGGCCCGCAGCCTTGCCGAGGAGAACGGAATCGATCTCGCGACGATCGAGGGAACGGGCAAGGAAGGCCGGATCCTGAAATCCGACGTCGCGAAGGCGATCAAGGCACGGGAAGGGAAGTGAGTCATGGCGCATAAAAAGGGTGTCGGGTCGAGCCGCAACGGACGCGACAGCAATCCGCAATACCTGGGCGTCAAGAAGTACGGCGGCGAGACCGTGGTCGCGGGGAACATCATCGTGCGGCAGCGCGGCACGAGGATTCACCCCGGCCGCAACGTCGGACGCGGAAACGACGATACGTTATTTGCGCTCGCGGACGGGTTGGTGACGTTCAGCAACCAGCGCGGTGGACGGAAGATCGTAAGCGTCCTGCCCGCCTGACGGCGGTCAGTCTGAACGACGAGGCCCCGGCCGATCCATGATCGGCCGGGGCCTTCTTGCATCATGCTTCCCTCCGGCGACGGTGCTGCCCGCCAGCGGGCGTTTCTTCCCGCCGGTCAGGAGCCGCGGAATTCCGGTTCGCGCTTCTCGAGAAATGCGCCTACGCCCTCGTCCTTGTCGTCGGTCGCGAACAGCAGGCCGAACCAGGCCCTCTCGAACTTCAGGCCTTCGTCCAGCGGCATGCGCCGGGCGGCGAGTACGGTTTCCTTGGCCGCCTGCAGAGCGATCGGCGAGCGGCTGCCGATCGTGGCGGCAAGCGCGAGCGTGGCTTCCCGCAGCTCCTCGGGAGGCAATGCCTGTTCGACCAGGCCGATCCGGGCGGCCTCTTCTCCCCCGATCAGGGCGCCGCTCATAATCAGGTGATTGGCGTGTCCCTCGCCCACCAGGCGCGGGAGACGCTGTGTTCCGCCGCCGCCGGGTATGAGGCCGAGGTTGATCTCGGGTTGCCCGAGCTTCGCACGCGTCGATGCGATCCGCATGTCACACGCCATGGCCAACTCGCAACCACCGCCCAGACAGTACCCGTTGATCATGGCGATGATCGGCTTCGGGAAGCCCTCCATCAACGAGTAGATGTTTCCGGCCTGCATGGAACGATATTGCTCCACCGCCCGGGCATCCTTGAACTCGGCGATGTCAGCGCCGGCAATGAAAGCTTTCTCGCCGGCCCCGGTGATCACCACGACACGTACGTCATCGTCGGAGGCAAGCAGTCGAAACGCGTCGAACAGCGCGTCGCGCACTTCACCGTTCAGCGCATTCATCTTGTCCGGCCGGTTGACCGTGAGCAGGGCGATCCGCCCTTCCAGCTTCTGTACCAGGAGAACGTCGCTCATGATGCAGTCCTTTCGTCAGTCCCAGCGGTAGAAGCCCTCACCGGACTTCTTTCCGAGTTTGCCTTCTTCGACCATCCGTTCCAGCAGTTCGGGAGGGCGGAATCTGTCATCGCCGAGCTCCCGGCTCAGATACCGCGCGATCTCGAGCCTGACATCCAGTCCCACGAGGTCCGTGAGTCGCAGCGGACCCATCGGGTGCCGGTATCCGAGCTCCATGGCCCGGTCGATGTCGGCAGGAGAAGCGACATCCTCCTGTACCATGCGAATCGCTTCGAGCCCGAGAACCAGCCCGAGTCGCGAGGACGCGAAACCGGGGCTGTCACGGACGACGATCGGCTCCTTGCCGAGGCGCGCGGCGAACGATCGAGCCTGCTCGACCACACGCTCGGCAGTTCGGTCGCCTCGAACGACTTCGACAAGGGATATGATGTGAACGGGGTTGAAGAAGTGAAGTCCGATGACCCGTTCCGGTCCCGGTATCGTCTCCGCGATCGCGGTGATCGACAGTGAAGACGTATTTGACGCGAGCAGACAATCCGCCGTGACCCCGACGGCCGCCCGGCCAAGTAGCTCCCGCTTGAGTTCGAGTCGCTCAGGGGCAGCCTCGACCACGATCTGCGTGCCTCCGACCGCGGCTTCGATGTCGGCTTCGAGCGTCAGCCGATTCAGCGTCTCATCGCGTTGCACGGGCTCGACTTTGCCGAGATCCACACCTCGGTCCAGGTTTGCGGCGATCCGTGCCTGCGCCCGCTCGAGAGCCTCGTAGTCGATGTCGAACAGTCGCGTGTCGAGGCCGGCGGCCGCACATACATGAGCGATCCCGTGCCCCATGGTGCCGGCGCCGAGCACGGCTACGCTCTGAATCGGGCCGGGTTCGGGATCGCAACTCATCAGGTGCTCTCCGGCGACGATCCGGCCGGGTAATCCCAGGCGATCGGCTTGCGACGAATGATGGCGAACGCCTCGAACCCGAATTCTTCGGCGAGCCGATTCGGGTCCTCATCGAGCGCGCTGGTGAACGTTCGGACTTCCGTCAGCTCCATCTCCCTCGCCCAGCGGTATGCCGCGTCCAGGAGTCGCCGCAGGTGCCCGCGTCCGCGTGCTTCCGGCCTGACGTAGGGAGTCTGCAGCCGCCCGAATCTTGGCGGATTGAAGTACGGTACGTTCGCTTCCACGCAACAGGAGATCATGCCTTCCAGGCCACCGTCCGGTCGATCGATTACGAATACCGCGGAGTCGGGACCGCGCACGTGGCGCTCGAACAGCGAACGCCGTGCTTCAATCCCGACGGGTGGAATACTCTTGTATGCGGGGTTCTTGCGACTGATCCGAATGTAGTGAACCCACATGGCGGTGATCTCGTCCAGGTCGTCCAGAGTCGCTCTTCGGACCGTACTGTCGGGTTTCATTCATCGGCTCCGAATCGAGGTGGCCGCTTCTCGACGAACGCCCGCGTTCCCTCCAGCGCGTCCGCCGAACGGAAGCACTGATCCTGTGCATCCGCTTCGTAGTCCTGCATCTCGTCCAGTGTGGATCCGTACGAGCGCTGCAGTGCCTGCTTGGTGAGCGCCAGCGAGAGGCGAGGCTTGGCGGCCAGCCGGCCGGCCCACTCCAGGGTCGCGGCCTCGAGTTCATCGTGCGGCACGACGCGATTCACGAGGCCCAGCCGCTGCGCCTCGGCCGCATCGACCATCTCTGCGAAGAAGAACAACTCCGCGGCCCGGGCCCGTCCGACGAGACGCGGCAGCAGCCAGGTCCCGCCCCAGTCCGGGTGCAGGCCGATGCGGTTGAACGTCTGGCCGATCGACGCCCGGTCCGAGGCGATTCGCAGATCACAGGCGAGGGCGAGATTCGCTCCTCCACCCGCCGCAGGCCCATTCAGCGATGCGATTACCGGCTTGTCCATCGAAGTGATCGCGCCTATCACCCGCCTGCCCGCCGTGACCAGGGCGTTGGCTTCTTCGAACTCACCGCGCTCGATCAAGCCGGCCATATAGCCGACGTCCGCTCCGGTGCAGAATGCCCGGCCCTTGCCGGTAAGGACTACGACCCGCACGTCTGCTCGCGAGGCCACTTCCTCCAGCGCGATGCCGATCTCGTCCCTCATGGCTCCGAAAAAAGCGTTGAGCTTCTCCGGCCGGTTCAGGGTCACGGTTCCGATTCCATCCGCGATGTCGAGCAGCACGTGTGTCATGACGTCTCCCCGCCGTGCACGATCGTCGCGATGCCCTGTCCGACCCCGATGCACATCGTCACGAGGCCGGTACGGGCTCCACGGCGGCGCATCTCATGCACCAGGCTCGTAAGCAGCCGGGCGCCCGTGCAGCCCAGTGGATGACCGAGGGCAATGGCTCCCCCGTTCACATTCACGCGTTCGGGGTCCAGCCCGAGCTCGCGGATGCACGGAATCGCCTGGGCCGCAAAGGCCTCGTTCAGCTCGACGAGATCGATGTCGTCGATCGACAGGCCGGCCCGCTGCAGTACCTTTCGGACCGCCGGAACCGGTCCCAGACCCATGCGGTGCGGCTCCACTCCCGCGACGGCCGTGGCGCCGATCCGGGCGAGCGGATCGAGGTCGAATTCCCGCGCGGCAGACCGGCTCGCGAGCAGCAGCGCCGCAGCTCCGTCGTTGATGCCGGAGGAGTTGCCGGCGGTGACAGTCCCACCCGGCCGGAATGCCGCTCGCAGGCGTGCCAGGCCTGCCGCCGTGACCTCCGGTCTCGGGTGCTCGTCATCCCGCACCACGATCGGATCCCCGCGTCGGCGGGGGACCTCGAGAGGCACGATCTCATCCGCGAATCTTCCCTGTTCGATCGCCCGCGCCGCGCGGCGCTGGCTTTCCAGCGCGAAGGCGTCCTGCTCCTCTCGGGTGACCAGCGGGTCCTCTCCCGTGATTTCGGCCGTCTCTCCGAGCGAAACGGTCCACTCCGCCGGCATCCGCGGATTGGTGAATCGCCATCCGACAGTCGTATCCGCCGAGATCGGGTCGGCGCGAACAAACCCGGTCTCCGGCTTGAGTGTCACCCAGGGGGCCCGTGACATGCTCTCGACGCCGCCCGCGACGAACAGGTCTCCTTCTCCGCACCGGATGGCGTGTGCGGCGCTGACCACGGCCTGCAATCCGGAGCCGCAAAGTCGGTTCACGGTCTGCCCCGCAACTTCGACGGGAAGGCCCGCGAGCAGGGAAGCCATGCGCGCCACGTTCCGGTTGTCCTCGCCGGCCTGATTCGCGCACCCCATCACGACGTCCTCGATCCGTTCCGGCGGCACTCCCGACCGGTCGACGAGCTCCCGGATCGCATGGGCGAGCAGGTCATCAGGTCGAATGGTGGCCAGCGCCCCGCCGTGAGTTCCGACAGGAGTGCGCAGCGCCCCGCAGATCAGGGCGTCGCGGGAATCCCCGGTACCCGGTGCGGTGTGCCCGCTCACTGCAGGCTCACCCAGACGCTCTTGGTCTGTGTGTATTCTTCCAGCGCCTGTCGTCCCAGGTCCCGGCCGAAGCCGGAGCTCTTGAAGCCGCCGAACGGCGAACCGGGATCGTACCGGTTGTACGTATTGACCCAGACCGTTCCCGCCTGTACCGCCGCTGCGAACTGGTGCGCCCTGGCCACATCCCGGGTCCACACTCCGGATGCCAGCCCGTAGATCGAGTCATTCGCCTGCGCGACCGCGTCATCGAAGTCCTCGAAGGAAAGGGCCGCCAGCACGGGGCCGAAGATCTCTTCGCGGGCAATGCGCATACCAGGCTCGACCCCGTCGAACACCGTAGCTTCCACGAAATAGCCTCGCCCGTCGACGGTCGCCGCCTTCCCGCCGGCCAGCAGGTTCGCGCCCTCGGAGATTCCGGACTCGATGTACCCCAGGACCCTCTCGTGCTGGGCCTTCGAGACGAGCGGTCCGAGCCTGGTCGTCGCCTCCAGAGGATCGCCGATCGTGGTCTTCACGGCCCGCCCGGCGAGCTTCTCGAGAAACTCCTCCCGGATCGATTCCTCGACGAACAGCCGCGAGCCGGCCGCGCACACCTCGCCCTTGCCGTAGAAGATTCCCGTGATCACGCCGCGAACGGCAGCTTCCAGGTCGGCGTCGGCGAACACGACGTGCGGAGACTTCCCGCCCAGCTCGAGAGAGATCTTCTTGAGGGTCCGGGCCGCCGTCTCCATCACGATCCGGCCTGTCTCGGTCGATCCGGTGAACGAGATCTTGTCTACCCCCGGGTGCTCGACCAGCGCCTGTCCGGTGACCTGGCCCCGGCCGGGAATGACGTTCAGGGCGCCTGGCGGGAATCCGGCTTCGAGAGCCAGTTCCCCCAGCAGCAGAGCAGTGAGCGGAGTCTCCTCCGCCGGTTTCAGGACCACCGTGTTTCCGCACGCCAGGGCCGGCGCGACCTTCCACGAGGCCAGATTGAGCGGGAAATTCCACGGGACGATCGCCCCGACTACGCCCAGCGGCTCACGGCGCGTGTAGTTGAGAAACGGACCGGAAACCGGGATCACGTCTCCGGCCAGCTTGTCCGCCCAGCCGGCGTAGTAGCGCAGGTTGGCGACCACGAACGGAATGTCGACCTTCGCCGATTCGAACAGCGGCTTGCCGTTGTCCTCCGTTTCCACGCGGGCGATGGCCGGGAGGTTCTGTTCGACGAGTTCGGCGAGGCGCCACAGCAGTCCGGCCCGCCGGTGCGCGTCCATGTTGCGCCACTCCGGGTTTTCGAACGCCTGGCGGGCTGATTGCACCGCCGAGTCGACCTCCCCTGGGCCTGCCTCCTCCACCAGGGCAATGACTTCTTCAGTCGCGGGGTTGATCGTCTCGAAGCGGTCGTGACCTTCGGTCCACGAGCCGCCGATCAACAGGTCTGGTAGGAAGGGGCCGCAGCGGTTGCCGCGGCCCCGGATGACAATCGAATCGAGGTCCTGCCTATTTCCCGGTAAACTCCGGCTTCCGCTTCTCGATGTAGGCATTCAGGCCTTCGCGCGCGTCGTCGCCCTGGAACAGCAGCTGCTGCAGTTCGCGCTCGATCGCCAGCCCCTCGGAGAACGGGACTTCGACCCCGCTGCATACCGCCCGCTTGATGCGGCCTACGGCCCGTGAGGCCTTATTTGGCGGTACGAACTGCTTCGCGTACTCCATCACGTCGTCGAAGAAGTCTTCGGCTTCGAAGATCTTGTTGATGATCCCGAGGCCGGCGGCTTCCTCGAACTCGAACGTCGAGCCTTCGACCATGAGTTCGATCGCCTTGGACTTTCCGAGCAGGCGCCCGAGCCGCTGCGTTCCACCCGTCCCCGGGAGCACCCCGAGCGTTACCTCCGGCAGACCGATCTTGCCGCCGCCCTGCTTCGCGATCCTCAGATCCGCGGCCAGCGCGATCTCGAGTCCGCCCCCGACCGTGTGGCCGTTGAGGGCCGCGATCACCAGCTTCGGAGTCTGCTCGAGACGGGTCAGGGTCTCGTTGGCGTGCAGGCAGAAATAGTACTTGAAGTATGGGTCGGAAGTCTGGAGCATCTTGATGTTCGCACCGGCACTGAAGAACTTGTCGCCGGCTCCGCGGATCACGATCACGTGGACGCCCTCATCGAATCGAGCCTTCACGATCGCGGCGTCCAGCTCGACCATCATCTCATGCGTATAGGTGTTCGCGGGCGGATCATCCATCGTGAGAACCGCGACACCATCCTGCACCTCGTACCGGATCAACTGTTCGGCCATCTTCGTCTCATCTCCAGGTCTGTTTCAGGGTCCATTCGAACGGCAACCAAAAAAGCTAGCGGCAGTTCGGACTGAATGACAGGGCGAGCGCCGATGACTCGGTAAAGCGAGCCGTGCCCCCGCCGGAAGGGCAACGTCTTGGGTCGATCCCCATCGGAAGCTATGATTGGACGTATGAAAATATCTTCGCGACTCACCGTTGCCGTTCTCGCCGCCGGGCTGGCAGCGGCGACTGTTCCCTCGGTCGCTGCGCGCCTCCAGGAGTCGCCGGTAGTCGTCCGGATCCCCGTGACCGGCACCGTCGAGTTGGGCCTCGCCCCGTTCGTCGAACGCAGTCTTGCCGAGGCCGCCGACCAGGGAGCCTCTCTCGCCGTGCTCGATATCGATACGCCGGGCGGCCGGATCGACGCCGCATGGCAGATCATCGACGCGGTCAGGGACTCGGAAGTACCTACCGCCGCGTACGTGAACCACAGGGCGCTGTCCGCCGGCGCGATGATCGCGCTCGCCGCCGACGAGGTCTTCATGCGACCGGGCTCGAGCCTCGGTGCGGCGACGCCTGTGGATTCGAAGGGCAACAGGGCCTCGGAGAAGATGGTCAGCGCCATGCGCGCCGAATTCCGGTCTCTGGCCGAGGAACAGGGGTTCGACCCGTTGATCGGCGAAGCGATGGTGGACGAGTCGGTGGAGATCGACGGACTCGTCTCGGCCGAGAAGCTTCTCACCCTGACCACCGAAGAGGCGATCGAAGTGGGAGTTGCGGACGCGAGTGTGGCCGACTGGACGGATCTGCTGGCGCGGACCGGGCTTGCGGGTGCCGCGACGGTCGACGTCCAGCCCAACTGGGCCGAAGGTCTCGTCCGCCTCCTCACGCACCCGCTTCTGGCCCCGATGCTGCTCAGTCTCGGATTCCTCGGTCTGCTGGTCGAAATCAAGACGCCGACGTTCGGGCTCGCCGGAGGGGTGGGACTGCTGTTCCTTGCGGCGTTCTTCGGGGCCCGGTGGCTTGTGCACCTCGCGGGGATGGAGGAGATCCTTCTGCTCGGCGCCGGTGTATTCCTCGTAGCTCTGGAAGTGCTCGTCATCCCCGGAGTGGGTGTCGCGGGGATATTCGGCGGTCTCGCGATCCTGGCGAGCGTCACTCTCAGCATGCTCGGAAGCTATCCCACGATGAGTGAAGTGATCAGCGTTCTAGGAATTGTCGCGGTCTCCCTGCTCGCCCTGGGGGTACTCGCTTTCGGGGTGCTGCGCCACATTCCGCACAGCAAGGGAATGTCCGGCGTGTTTCTCAAGCGCTCGACGAGTCGGGAGACGGGATACCTGTCCGCCCCCGACCTGTCGGGAATGATCGGCTCCATGGGCACGGCGTTGACGGATCTTCGACCGTCCGGCACCGCCGGATTCGGTGACGACCGACTGGATGTCGTGACTGAAGGTCCATTCATCGCACAGGGAACTCGTGTGGTCGTGGTGCGTGACGGAGTCTCGGGCCTGGTGGTGCGCGAGCTCTCGGCTGAATCGAAATCCGAGCCGCGTGAATCGTAATCGCGGCGTAGTCCGGGGTCCTGGGGCCCACAAGGAGAACCATTGTCATGAATGACGCTACAGCGGTTGGCGCAATCTTCATCGCGATCGTGGCGGTGCTCGGCCTGCTCCTCATCAGTTGGGCCGTGCCGATTCGATTGTGGATCGAGGCCCTGGCGAGCGGCGTGCACGTCGGACTCGGGAGCCTGGTCGGCATGCGGCTGCGGAAGGTGAGTCCGCCCGCGATCGTCCGACCGCTGATCGCGGCGACGAAGGCCGGCCTGGTCCTCGACGTGAACGAGTTCGAGGCGCACTACCTGGCGGGTGGAGACGTGGCCCGCGTCGCGAATGCCTTGATCTCGGCCGACAAGGCGAACATCGACCTCGGATTCGAGCAGGCGGCCGCGATCGACCTGGCGGGACGCGACGTGTTCGAAGCCGTGCAGGTCTCCGTGAACCCGAAAGTGATCGAGGTGCCGAAAGTCGCGGCAATGGCCAAGGACGGGATTCAGCTGATCGCGCTGGCGCGCGTTACCGTGCGCGCCAACATCAACCGACTGGTCGGCGGGGCCGGTGAAGAGACGATTCTGGCGCGGGTCGGCGAGGGAATCGTGAGCACGATCGGATCGGCCGATTCCCACAAGGCCGTGCTCGAAAACCCGGATGCGATCTCGAAGACGGTTCTCGCCAAGGGGCTGGACAGCGGGACGGCGTTCGAGATCCTGTCGATCGACATCGCGGACGTGGACGTGGGCAAGAACATCGGCGCCGAATTGCAGATCGACCAGGCGGAGGCCGACAAGCAGATCGCCCAGGCCAAGGCGGAGGAGCGCCGGGCGCTCGCCGTGGCCACCGAGCAGGAATACAGGGCCCAGGTGGAAGAAATGCGGGCCCTGGTCATCAAGGCCGAGGCGGAAGTGCCGCGCGCGCTCGCCGAGGCATTCCGGGCTGGCCAGCTCGGAGTGATGGACTACATGCGGTATCGGAATGTCGAGGCCGACACCCGGATGCGGGACGCGATCGCCGGCCCGATCGACCAGCACGACGAGGATTAGAGCGTGGACGGATTCGTCCTGATTCTCGCGATCATCGTGTTCTCGGTTTTTCGGAACGTCGTCTCGGAGGCGAAGAAGAAGCAGAACCGGATGCCCGATGTCCTGGACACCATCGCGGAACACGATGAGGCGCAGGATCGAGCGTTGGAGGCGTTGCGAGAGTGGGAGGCCCGGCAGCGGGCTCTGAGGGCAGGACGGGAGGATGACGAGCATCGAACCGATGTCCGCCTGCCGGCCCGGAAGCGCCAGCAGCAGCCCGCGGCCGGTCCCCAGCCGCGACCTTCCGAGCTGACGCGGTCACAGTCGGCGGAGCATACGCGGCGCGAAGCATACGATGCGATTCGCGAACTGCTTGGAGGGAAAACGGACCGCCCGGCTTCTCAGGTCCCGTCGCGGGACGAGCATACCGCGGAAACCCTACCGGGTCCGAGACCACCTGCAGCGCCGACCCGGATCCGGGATCGTGCTTCGACGCTCCGGCCCCGGATCCGCGGAACCGTGCAGCGCTCGACCGAGACAACCCAACCGACTCCGCGCCAGACCGAGCGGCGGCAAAGATCGAGCGAGGCGGCGCCAGCCGGACTCGGCCGTCTCGATTCTCTGCCTCCGATCGCCCGCGGAATCCTGTACGCCGAACTGCTGGGGAAGCCGGTCGCCTTTCGTGAGCCCGGGGAGGGCCAGGGAGACTGACCGTCCCAACGTTCTGCCGCTCGTTCCCGACGGGCGGGACGCTCTGTCCCAGTTCGGTAGATTCAACGCGGTCGTCGACCGTCTCCACCTAGCGTTCATCTCCCCGGTGTGAAAGATTGTCTCGCAGTGACGGAACCCCGGCCTCGAATTCGGCCCGGGCGCCCCGGACCGTACTCCAAGGAGAGGTCTTGAAGGACGCTGGCGAGACAACGCACGAGCGATTCATCGAGACCAGTCGCATCGCCGAGCTGTGTGACGCGGCCAGCTCCATGCTCGAGACCCTGGATCTTCCTGCCATCCTCGAGATCGTCACGTCGCAGACGCGCGAGCTGTTCGATGGCGCGGGCGCG
>JBDGUY010000007.1:0-25287 GCA_039585935.1 Gemmatimonadota bacterium | reverse complement strand
GCTCGATCACGCCGAGGACTTCAGGCACCTGCCGTTCGTCGCCAGTCTTGACGGCTGATACGGCCATGGGCAGGAATTTACCGGAGATGTAATGAAGCAAACTGATAAGAAGGACACCACGGGCGGCCCGACGCGGTTCTTGCGAACCGCTTCGTTCTGGGCCCTCATAGTCCTCATTCCGCTGGCGATCTTCCAGGTGATGGACACCTCCCGCCAGGTAGAGAAGGACCTTACCTACAGCGAATTCAGGGCGCAGCTCGACGCCGACAACGTGGTGCGGGTCACGATCACCGAGGGTGTCAAGGTCGAAGGGGAGCTGAGACGACCTCTGCAGGAAAGCGGAGTCGATGTCGATCGGTTCAATACCTTGCTGCCGACAGAGGCGAGTCAGGATCTGCTCGACCGGCTCGAAGAGAAGGGCGTAGAGGTCGAGGCCAAGGAGGCGGCAGCCAACTGGGTCAACTACCTGATCTCGGTGCTGCCGTGGATCCTGATTATCGGTCTGTGGTTTTTCTTCTTCCGCCAGATGCAGGCGGGTGGTTCACGGGCGTTCAGTTTCGGCAAGTCGAAGGCGAAATTGCTCACCGGCGACACTCCGAAGGTGACTTTTGCGGATGTCGCGGGGGCGGATGAGGCAAAAGAGGATCTCAAGGAAATCATCGAGTTCCTGAAGGATCCGGCAAAATTCCGCCGGCTGGGCGGCAGGCTTCCGAAAGGTGCCCTGCTCGTAGGCCCTCCGGGAACCGGCAAGACACTTCTCGCGAGGGCGGTAGCCGGCGAGGCTGACCGACCCTTCTTCTCCATGTCCGGATCCGACTTCGTAGAGATGTTCGTCGGCGTCGGTGCCAGCCGGGTGCGGGATCTGTTCGAGCAGGGGAAAGCGCACGCACCATGTATCATCTTCATCGATGAGATCGACGCCGTGGGTCGACACCGGGGCGCGGGGCTGGGAGGTGGGCACGACGAGCGGGAGCAGACCCTGAACCAGCTCCTCGTGGAGATGGATGGCTTCGAGTCAAATGAAGGCGTCATCCTGCTCGCCGCGACCAACCGGCCGGACGTACTCGATCCGGCGTTGCTGCGCCCGGGCCGTTTCGACCGGCAGATCGTGGTGGACAATCCCGATGTCAGAGGACGGGAGGGCATTCTCAAGGTTCACGTGAAGGATATTCCGCTTGGCGACGATGTAAACCTCAAGATACTCGCGAAGGGAACGCCCGGACTGTCCGGCGCCGACCTGGCGAACATCGTCAACGAGGCTGCCCTGCTCGCCGCCCGGTACGACAAGGACCGGGTGTACATGGATGATTTCGAGGTGGCCAAGGACAAGGTGATGCTTGGCGCCGAGCGTAAGAGCATGGTGTTGTCCGAAGACGAGCGACGAGTCACAGCGTTTCACGAGGCGGGCCACGCAGTAGTGGCGCTGAGAATTCCGGGACTGGATCCTCTTCACAAGGTAACGATCGTTCCCCGCGGTCAGGCGCTCGGAATCACGGCATCGCTGCCAGAGGAAGATCGCCACAACTACACGAAGGAATGGCTCGAGGGTCAACTCACGATGCTGTTCGGTGGGCGAGTGGCCGAGGAAATGGTGTTTGGCGCAAGCAAGATCACTACGGGTGCGGGCAACGATATCGAGCGGGCGACGAGCCTCGCGCGCCGAATGGTGACGCAGTTCGGCATGTCAGATGCAATCGGGCCGATGTCGGTAGGCGATCAGCAGCACGAGATCTTTCTCGGACGTGAGTTGAGTCAGCGTCGAGACGTGAGCGAGCAAACTGCTCGTCTGGTGGATTCCGAGGTCAAGAGGATCCTCGATTCGGCCTACGCGTCAGCCGAGCGTGTGCTCACGAGTAATCGGATTCTCCTGGACGAGATCGCCACTGCGTTGCTCGAGCGCGAAACGCTCGATGCTGACGACATTCGCCTGCTGGAGGCCGGCGAACCGCTCCCACCGCTACCGGCTTCCGAGGAGCCCGCGCCACCGGTGCTGGGCCCGGGTCCGGTCGACGCCGTGCCGCTGGCCGACGACCGTCCGGCTGAGGGAACGGGCGGTGAACCTGCTCCGGCCCTGGCCTGAGCAGGGATCGGGACTTGACCCGCGTGCTCTCGGAGCCGGCGTGGTCCGTCAAGGGCGGTAGCATCTCCCTCGAACGCCCTGTCGTTATCGGAATCCTGAATCTCACGCCTGATTCATTTTCGGACGGGGGGCTGGTAAAGGACGAGGGAGAAGCGCTCGAACTTTCCCGGGCGATGAGCGAGGCAGGAGCAGAGCTGATCGACGTGGGCGGGGAGTCCACACGGCCCGGAGCGAAACCGGTGCCAGCGGAAGAAGAGTGGTCCCGGATTGGCCGGACCGTCGCGGCACTGTCCGAGGCCGGAATCCCGGTTTCGGTGGATACCACGAAGTTGTCGGTTGCCGCACGGGCCCTCGATGCAGGTGCGGTAGCAATCAACGACGTATCAGGTCTTCGCTTCGATCCTGGAATCGCGTCGCTCTGCGCCGGAACGGGTGCGGGGCTGATCATCATGCACATGCGCGGCGACCCCCGAACCATGCAGGATGATCTAGGCTATCCGGATCTTGTACCGGAGATTTCCGGTTGGCTCGAACAGCAGGCCGAGGTGGCGCGGGCAACGGGTGTCCATCCATCCCAGATCGTCGTGGATCCGGGTATCGGTTTTGGAAAATCCGTGCGAGGTAACCTCGAGATCCTGGCGCGAAGTGGCGAATTCTCAGGGCCCGGATACCCCGTCCTCATTGGACCGTCCCGGAAGTCGTTCATCGGGGCCCTGCTCGACGTGCCTGCAGACCAGCGGATGGAAGGCACGGTGGCCGCATGCGTAGCGGCTCTTCTGGCTGGCGCCCGATTGTTCCGGGTGCACGATGTGTTGCCAGTTCGCCGGGCGCTCGACCTCGCCTGGGAGGTGTTGCAGGTCGGCGATACATCAGGCAGCGAACGATGGTTTCCGGCACCTGACACCGGTGGCCGCGCAGTGAGCAACTGATGCAGGCATTCCTGGACTATCTCGGCTTCCTCCGCCTCGACTTCAAGGATGTGGCCGAGATCCTGATCGTCTCGTTCCTCCTGTACCGGGTGCTGGTCGTGTACACGGGAACGCGGGCCTTCCAGGTCCTGATCGGATTCGTCGTCCTGGTCTCGATCTACGTTGCATCCCAGGCGCTGCAACTACGGCTGATTCCTTACCTCCTGTCCCAGGTATTCACGTACGGTGCTTTCGCGCTGATCGTGATCTTTCAGCCTGAACTCAGGGCGGCGCTCGCGAGACTCGGCCGTACGCGACTGTTCCAGGCGTTTGCGCGCATGGAGCAGCAGGAAGTCATGGACGAGATCGCGGAAGCGGCGGACCGCTTGGCCAAGGCCAAGATCGGCGGCATCATTGCCATCGAGCAGGAAGTCGATCTGCTGAATCACGTCGACCACGGTACGCCGATCGACGCGGTCCTCAGCACCGAGCTGCTCACGACGGTGTTCACACCATATTCCCCCCTGCACGACGGGGCGGTGATCGTGAAACGCGATCGAATCGCGTATGCGGGCTCGGTGATTCTTCGACTGTCAGAATCACCAGCCGTGGAACGGTCGCTCGGTACGCGGCACCGCGCCGCCCTCGGCCTGTCCGAAGAAACCGACGCACTGGTCGTAGTGATCTCCGAAGAAACCGGCCAGATTTCACTGGCTCACGAGGGGCGACTGCATCGCGGATTGCGCCCCGACGAGCTGCGACAGCTTCTGGAAGCCGGGGGCGAAGAGAGCTCACCGGTTGCGGAGTTAGCGTCCGAACGAGATGGGGAACGAACCACGGCTCTGTCCGCGGGCGGCTGACCGGCCGCGAGCGCCGCGTTGACGCCGCAGAGCGCTGCACGTAAACTTGCTTTTCTCGAAACCGGCGGGGATGATCCCGCCGCAGAACGGAGCGGTTCGAGTGCAAGACACCAGTTACGAGCTGTTGACGATCTTCCACGATGGGGGCTTCATGATGGTCCCTCTCGTGCTTTGCTCCCTGGTAGCTCTGGGCGTGATCATCGCCAAGGGGTGGACGCTATTCGTCGCCCACCGGGACTCGAAGAAGCTCCTGAAGGAGATTCAAGAGCTCGGGGAGCTTGGCCAGATCGACGAGGCGATCATGGTTGCGCGAGAGACGCGCGGCCCGGTTGCCGCGATCCTGCTGACCGGCCTGCGTCGTGTGAAGGAAGGCGGTGGGACGCAGGACGTCACCAAGGCGATTTCCACCACCGGCACGATCGAACTCGATTTTCTCGAACGGGGTCTGACCGTCCTCGCGACGATCGCGAACGTGGCTCCCATGCTCGGGTTCCTCGGAACGGTAATCGGGATGATCGCGGCATTTGCGGCCATCGAAGAGGCCGGACAGGTCGAGCCGACGCTCGTAGCCGCCGGTATCAAGGTCGCGCTGATCACGACGGCTGCCGGGCTCGCGATCGCGATCCCGGTTCACATAGCCTACAACTACTTCGTCACCCGCATCGACGCGTTGATCGCGGACATGGAAGAGGGGTCCGAAGCGGTGCTCGATCTGATCTGGCGAAGTCAGTCCAGGCAGGCTTGAGTTCCGGCCGGAGGACCGAACAACAGGCGGCCGTGTAGCTACCGTTAGACCCTTTCGGAGCACGAGTGACAGATGGCGATTCTGAACCGCAAGGAACGTGTATCGGACGAGATTCCGACGGCATCGATGGCCGACATCGCGTTCCTGTTGCTGGTATTCTTCCTGACCACCACGGTGTTCAACGAAGAGAAGGGCCTTCCCATAGTCCTTCCCGAGGAAGCGGAGGAGCAGGACGTCTCCGCAAAGAACATCATATTCCTGCTCGTACGGCCCGACGGATCGGTCACGGTCAAGCGTGGGGAGAGCCAGGAGGAACAGGTGATTCCGTACGATCAGATCGAGGTGCTTCTGCGGCAGGAGATCGCCCAGAACCCGAACCTGATCGCGGCGATCAAGACCGATGGAGGCGCGGCGTATCGCCACATGGTCAACGTACTTGACGAGGTCAAGCTCGCAGGCGCCGAGCGGATCTCCCTGCAGATGCTCGAGGAATAGGCATGGCCAAGGGGAAGGGCTTCAGCCGGAAGTCCGGCGCGAGCAGTGAAATACCATCGTCGTCGATGGCGGACATCGCCTTTCTGCTGCTGATTTTCTTCATGGTGTCGACCGTATTCCGCCGCGAGCGGAATGTGCCGATCGACTGGACCTCGGCAGAGGCGACGCAGAAGATCGACGAGAAGCGGAAGAATATCCTGCACCTGTGGGTCGACAGCGACGGCACGGTGTTCATCAACGATCAGATCGTGCCACACGACAATATCGACGAGGTGGTTCGGCCCCTGTACTCGGAGAACAGGGAACTCGTGGTCGCGCTCAGGGGCGACAGGGACGTCCCGTACAGTGAGATCAATTCGATCACGAAGCAGTTGCAGGCATCCGGAGCCGTGCG
Organism: Gemmatimonadota bacterium; assembly: GCA_039585935.1. GTDB lineage: Bacteria > Gemmatimonadota > Gemmatimonadetes > Palauibacterales > Palauibacteraceae > Carthagonibacter. The sequence goes on along the minus strand of JBDGUY010000007.1, from coordinate 19,805 downwards.
GGTCACCTTTGCGACCCGGGTCGAGCAGCGGGTGCAGCGCGCGAGGAGGTGAGTGGCATGAGCAACTCGATCGACGACGGCACGAAGCGAAATCGGCGCAAGGAGCGCAGGGCCGGCGACTCCGTATGGATGACGGCGAACGACCGGTTCAAGCGAGACTATTCGAATTGGGTCTGGCTCGGCGTGCTCAGTGCGACGTTCCTTCATTTCGCGCTTTTCAACTGGTTCCCTCAGTTGCAGGCCGCGGATCTCGGTACGATCGCCGACGAGATCATCTCGGTGGATCTGCCGCCCGAGGTGAAGATTCCGCCGCCGCCTGAGCAGATTGCCCGCCCGGCGACTCCGCGCGTTTCAGCGAGCGTCGACATGGACGAGGACGTCACGATCGCTCCGACGACGTTCGAGGACAATCCGGTCGAGAATCTGCCGCCGCCGCCTGAGGGTGCCAAGCCGGAAGACGTTCCCTCGTATATCCCGCGTGATATCGAGCCGCGACTGAAGAACGGTTCTGATATTCAGCGGCTGTTGCAGAGGCTGTATCCGTCGATGCTCCGCGAGGCGGGCATCAGCGGGCAGGTCACGCTCTGGGTGTTTGTCGACGAGAGCGGTAGGGCTGCGAAGTCGCAGGTCCAGAAATCGAGTGGCTACCCGGCCTTCGACAATGCCGCGACGCAGATCGTCGACCAGATGGAATTCTCACCGGCCATGAACAGGGACAAGCCGGTCGGCGTCTGGGTCGCACAGAGGATTGACTTCACCGTCAACGGCTGACCGTCAAACCGGACGCCCGAGGTCTTCGAACAGGCCGGCCGCGGTGACGCGGCCGGCCTGTCGTGTTTCTGACCTGGAAGACGTGGCCTCGGCGCGTTGCCGCAGCCGGTCGTGACCAGTAGACTCCCGGCCGTGAACCAGGTGCATGCTATCAGCGAGCGGGCGGCCCTCATAAGGGACCGGATCTGCAGAGCGGCGGAGGCTGTCGGTCGGGATCCGGCTGTCGTCGAGATTCTTCCGGTCACGAAGGGGCACTCCGCCGAAAAGGTGGCAGAGGTGATCGCCGCGGGATTCGATCGCATCGGCGAGAATCGGACTGCCGAAGCCGAGGCCAAGCGAGAGGTACTGGCGGGCCTTGACGTTCGCTGGCACATGGTCGGTCACGTGCAGACGAACAAGGCCGCCCGGGTGGTTCGAACATTCGACATGGTGGAGTCCGTGGACTCCATCCGCCTCGCGCGGCGTCTATCAGAGACGTGTGAGAAGGCCGGAAGGGAGCCGCTGTCGGTGCTCGTTCAGGTCAACGCTTCCGGCGAGGCTGCAAAGGGTGGATTCGCCGTCGCCGACGCACTCGAGCCGATTGGCGAGATTTGCGCCATGCCGGGACTGACGGTCCGGGGAATCATGACCATGGCGCCGTTCGTAGACGAACCCGGGGTATTGAGGTCGGTGTTTCGCAGGGCCCGAACACTTTTCGACAGGTGCGGTGAGTCCGTGACCGGGTTCACGCCTGAAGTGCTGTCGATGGGGATGAGCAACGATTTCGAGCTCGCTGTTGAAGAGGGAAGCACCGAGCTTCGCCTTGGAACGATTCTCGTGGGGGAGAGACCGGGAAGATGATGGATCTTACGCCACTCGACGTGCGCAAGAAGAAGGAGGACTTCCGGAGGGTCGTTCGCGGATACGATCCTGCAGAGGTCGATGGGTTCCTCGATATCGTGTCGGACAGACTCGAGGATCTCGTGGGAAAGGAGTTGCGCCTGCGTGAGCAGTCCGACCTGCTCCGCGAGCAACTGGTCGCGTTCCAGGACCGGGAACGGGCTTTGAACGAGGCGCTCGTCACGGCTCAGGAGTTGCGCGAGGAAGCGCGAGCCCAGGCGGAGAAGACCGCCGATCTGCGAGTGCGTGAGGCTGAGCGCCAGGCGGAGATGATCCTGCGGGATGCCGAGCAAGCGGTCCTGGGTGCGCGACGCGGACTGGACGAACTTCGAGTCCGTCGATCCGGATTCCTTCGTTCGCTTCGGTCGACGATCGAGCACTTTCTGGCCGAGCTCGATGAGGAGGAGCGCCGAGCCGGCAGAGAGCTCGAGGCGGAGGAAAGTGTGGGGGATTCAGAGGTCGAGGGGCAGGATGGCAAGGACGAGGACAGCGCCTCGGACGCTTCTGCGCACGACGAGGTCGACCACGAGCCGGACAGTGCGCGGTTCTGGTCTGGTGGAGACTGAGGGACCCGATGGCGTATCGCGATCTGACGGAACCGATCGAATCCCTCGAACAGGAGATTCTCTCCCTGTGGGAACAGGAGGGGACTTTCGAGCGCAGCCTCGAACTGCGCAAGGGCGCTCCCGAATTCGTGTTCTACGAAGGCCCGCCCACCGCTAATGGTCGACCGGGCGTTCATCATGTCCTCGCCAGGACGATCAAAGATGCGGTAGCTCGGCACCGGGCCATGGCCGGCCACCATGTTACGCGAATCGCCGGTTGGGACACCCATGGCCTCCCGGTGGAGATCGAGGCCGAGAAGCGCCTGGGAATATCGGGCAAGCCAGAGATCGAGAAGATCGGCATCGCCGAGTTCAACAGGGCCTGCCGTGAGAACGTGTTCACCTACAAGGAGGACTGGGAGCGCCTGTCCCGGCGGATCGGATACTGGCTCGACTATGACCATCCATACATCACGTTCAGTCGCGAGTACGTGGAATCGGTGTGGTGGGCGCTTTCGGAGATCGAGCGCAAAGGACTGCTGTACCGTGGCTTCAAGGTCCTGCCCTACTGCCCGAGGTGCGGAACGGGATTGTCGAGTCACGAGGTCGCCCAGGGCTACGCCGATCGCTCCGACCCGTCAGTGACCGTCCGGTTTCCCGTCGTCGGCGAAACAGGCCGCAGCCTGCTCATCTGGACGACGACTCCCTGGACCCTGGTGTCGAACGTGGCGGTAGCATTCGGACCGCAGCTGAAGTACGTCGAAGTGGAACGTGAAGGCGAGAGATTCGTGCTCAGCGCTGCACGGGTAGCGGACCTTTTCGGGGACGACGCCCGGGTCGTGCGCGACGTGAGCACCGAGGAACTGGCTGGCCTGACGTACCGGCGCCCATTCGATCTCGATCCTTCGTATCCCGAAGCCACTGGTCGCGTATTGCCCGCAGAATTCGTCAGTGACGAAGACGGGACCGGGCTGGTCCACTCCGCTCCTGCATTTGGCGCGGACGACTTCGAAATGGGGAAGCGGCACGATCTGCCGGTTGTTCGTCCAGTGGACGATTCCGGCCGATTCGACGCGCAGGTCCGTGAAGTCGGCGGAGTCGCCGTGAAGGACGCCGACGCGGCACTTGTTGCTATGCTGGAGGATCGAGGCCTGCTGTTTCATGCCGCGAAGTTCGTCCATAGCTATCCGCACTGCTGGCGTTGCGACAATCCGCTCATCTACATGGCCCGAGACTCCTGGTACATCCGCACCACCGATGTCAAGCAACGTCTCCTTGCGAACAGCGCTGCAACGGCCTGGCATCCGCCCGAGATCGGTTCCGGACGAATGGGCGAGTGGCTGGCCAATAACGTGGATTGGGCGATCTCCCGGGATCGCTATTGGGGGACTCCGCTTCCGATCTGGGTGTGCGGCGCCGATTCCGCGCACCGTGAGGTGCCTGGCTCCTACGATCGTCTCGCGGAACTCGCCGGGTCGTTGCCGACCGACTTCGATCCGCACCGACCGGGAATCGATGAACTGTCCTGGAACTGCACGCACGAGGGATGCAGTGGCGTGATGCACCGGGTCCCGGAAGTGCTCGATACATGGTTCGATTCCGGTTCAATGCCGTTTGCGCAATGGCACTATCCATTCGAAAACCGGAGCGAATTCGAAACGCATTTTCCCGCTGACTTCATCGCGGAAGGCGTCGACCAGACGCGGGGCTGGTTCTATTCGCTGCTCGCGATATCGACGCTCCTGTTCGACGAAGCCCCCTACCGGGCCGTGGTGGTCAACGACCTGGTTCTCGACGAGGGCGGCCAGAAGATGTCCAAGTCGAAGGGAAACGTGATCGATCCCTGGGCGGCGCTGAGCGATCACGGAGCTGACGCGATTCGGTTCTACCTGCTTGCATCGAGCAATCCCTGGCTTCCGAAGCGCTGGGATAGTGAGGGCATCCGGGAAACCAACCGGAAGCTGTTCGATACACTGCGCAGCGTTTATCGCTTTTTCGCTCTCTACGCCCGGCTCGATGGCTGGTCGGCAGAGACATCAGGCGCACGCCCGGTCGACGAACGGCTCCCGATCGATCGCTGGCTACTCAGCCGGCTGGATTCGCTCGCGGGCTCTCTGAATGACGACCTGGAGCGCTACGATCTCACGCGCGCGGCGCGCAGGCTCTCAGAATTCGTGCTCGATGATCTGTCGAACTGGTACGTACGTAGGAACCGTGACAGGTTCTGGGCCACCCGCCCGGGCGGAAACGACAGCCTGTGGACCGATGATGCGTTCGCCACGTTGCACGAGACGCTCGCCACGACGGCCGTTCTTCTGGCCCCGTTCGCGCCATTCCTGTCCGACTGGCTGCACAGGGAGCTGATGGGTGGCTCGGTGCACCTCGCGGACTATCCGGGATCGTCGGGCCGGCGGGATGAAGGCCTGGAAGCGGAGATGGAAGATGTGCGGGCCCTGGTGACTCTCGGGAGGGCAGCCCGCGAAGAGGCCGGAATTCGGGTTCGCCAGCCGCTTCCAGGAATTCAGGCGGCAATTCCCGGAGGGCGTGGGCTCAGCGAAGCCATGGACGAAATCTTGCGAGAGGAACTGAACGTACGAGAGGTTGTATTCCCGGCGGCTGACGCTGATATTATTCGGCTGTCTGCAAAACCGGACTTCGGCCGTCTCGGTCCGCGCTTCGGTGACCGGACTCCCGTCGTGGCGCGCATGATCGGACATCTGGAGGCCCCGGCGCTCCAGGATCTGCGAGATGGGGCGAGCGTGATGGCCGACCTGGACGGCACGAGTGTCGAGATCATGCCGGAGGACGTGCGGATCGTCGAGTCGGCGAAGGGAGACCTGACGGTCAAGACGGGCGGCGGATACGTCGTCGGACTCGACACGAGTCTTACGGAAGAGTTGCGGGCCGAGGGACTGGCCCGCGAGATCGTGAGCCGCATTCAGCGTTTCCGGCGAGACGCGGGCCTCGCGGTGAGTGATCGGATTCGACTCGCCGTGGCCGGATCCGACAGGCTGGAGGACGTGGTGCGGTCGTATCGGGAAGGAATCGGCGGGGAGACCCTGGCGCTCGAAATCGAGACCGGTACGAACGCCGTGAAATCGCTCGAGCATGTACAGGAGCTCGAGATCGAAGGAGAGAACGCAACGGTGGCCTTGAGCCGGATCGACCCGGTGTCGGAAGACGCCTGATCCGGAAATCCGGATAAATCTGTTCTGCATAGCGGGGATCGGGATGAAGAAGAAGGAACTCCAGCAGCTTGAAGATCGTCTTCTCACGATGCGTGAGCGGGCTCTGAAGGAACTCGCGAACTACGACGAGTCGTTCGCCAGCTCTCTCCAGGCCTCGGACGGAGACCTGTCGGCCTACAGCTTCCATATGGCCGACCAGGGCACCGATGCCATGGAGCGCGAGAAGGCCTTCCTGTTCGCGAGCAAGGAGGGGCGCTACCTGTACCACATCGACGAGGCTCTGCGCCGGTTGTACCGGGTGCCGGAGAAGTTCGGTGAGTGCGAGGACTGCGGGGAACACATCGGGATCGAGCGTCTTGAAGCCCTCCCTCACACCCGACTGTGCATGAAGTGCAAAGAGAAAGAGGAGACGGGTGCCGCCAGGTGATCCGGAGCTGAGGCCGGACCAGGAGGTCGCGACCGGGGGCGTCCGCAAGGGCGCCCTTCTCGCAGGCGTCATATTCGTCGTCGTGCTGGCCGACTACCTGTCGAAGGAATGGATAGTCGCGAATATCCCCATGTACTCGAGACGCAGCGTGATAGGCGACTTTCTGCGGCTCACGTATACGCACAATCCCGGCGCCGCTTTTGGCATGAACATTGGCGAGCACTCCCGCCTGTTTTTCCTGGTTCTGGCACTCGTCGCGCTCGTCGCCCTGTTCCTCATCTACCGCGCCACACCCAGGCAGGACGGACTTCGGCTGTTCGCCGTCGCGTTGATCGCGGCAGGGGCGATCGGGAACATACTGGACCGTCTTCGATACGAGGCGGGCGTGGTAGACTTCATCGATGTCGGAATCGGGGACTTGCGATTCTGGACGTTCAACGTGGCAGACAGCGCGGTGAGCGTCGGAGCAGTTCTCCTTCTGATTTCCTTCTGGCGCGAGGAACGGAGGGCGCGTGAAGAAGGGACCGAAACCGCTGCAGGCTGAGCCCCTGCAGGTAGAGGTCGAAGTCGATTCAGAAATCCGTCTCGACGCCTTTCTTGCCGAGCGGCTGGACCTGAGCCGAAATCGGGTGGCGTCGCTGGTTGACGACGGAAGGGTACTTCTGCGCGGACAGCCGGTGAGGAAGAGCTACCGCCCACGCGCCGGAGATGAGTTGCACGTCGACCTTCCTCCACCTCCGGACCTCTCCATCGAGCCTGAGTCCATTCCAGTAACGATCGTATACGAAGACGAATTCCTCCTCGTCGTTGACAAGCCTGCGGGTCTGGTCGTGCACCCGGCACCGGGCCACGCGTCCGGTACGCTGGTCAACGCTCTGCTGTACCGGACCGGCCGATTGTCGACGATCGGCGCTCCACTGCGTCCGGGCATCGTTCACCGTCTCGATCGGGATACGAGTGGACTGATGGTGGTCGCCAAGGACGAGGTCGCGCATCGTGCGCTGTCCGCCGATATCGCCGCTCGCAGGGTCGGTCGTGGATATCTCGCGGCGTGCTGGGGCGGAATCGAGGCTGACCAGCTGACGATCGACAGACCGGTGGGGCGCCACCCGAAGGATCGGAAACGCATGGCAGTCGTCGCGAACGGGCGGCCATCGGTGACACATGTCCGGCGCCTGGAGCGATTCGTCGCTGCCGATCTGCTCGCCGTGCGACTTCAGACCGGGAGAACGCACCAGATCCGGGTCCATCTTCAGGATGCCGGGCACCCGATCGTAGGAGATCCGGTGTACGGCCAGGACTGGCAGCGAGGGTTCACGGGTGCCGGTGGACGCTGGGCCGAGGAGCTGGCTCGCAGGGCGGGTCGTCTGTTTCTACATGCGGCACGCCTGACATTTCGCCACCCGCTCACCGAGGAGCGACTGGCGTTCAGCTCGCAACTGCCGGAGCCACTCTCCTCGGCAGTCGCCTGGGCACGCGACAGCATGTCGAAATGATCCACGGTCCCTTCAGGCATGGGGGGTATCTTCACAACCTCCCTGTCCGACGCTGTCTCGCTATCCTCCGACCGGGTCTGGTGGCTGCGGCGCTGGTCGCCGTATGCCTTGCGACCCGCCCGGATCCGGCGATCAGCGTCTCGCCGCAAGAGATCTCGAGTTTGAGATATCGCATCCACGCGGAGGAGGGTCTGGAGGGGATTGCCCGCAGCGTCGTCTCCGATCCAGGCGCGTCTGCGGACTTTCCCGGACTCGGGCCACCCGAACAGTGGATACGCGATTCGGTCGACCTGTTTCTGCTGCGGGATCTCAGCACCCTGCAGGAGGAGGGCTTCGGTCCGCCCGAGCGCTGGGTCGCCGGTCTCGCTGATCCGCCGGGTCTTCGAATCGCGCTGCGTGCCGGTACCGAACTCGAGACCATGGCGACTCTGAGAACGGTGTTCCGGCACGAACTCGCACATCTGCTTGTCCATGCGGCGAGCGGCGGAGGTGCGCCCCGCTGGCTTCATGAGGGATATGCGCAGTTCGCTTCCGGCGCGTGGGGCTGGGACGACGCATGGAGAATTCAACTCGCTCTGTTTCGAAGCGGATCGGGATCCCTGAGGGATGTGGATCTCCGCTTTCGCAGCAATCCGGAGGAGATCCGACTCGCGTACCTGCTTTCCTATACGGTTGTACAGGAACTTTACAATCTGGGCGGTGACGCCGGCCTTGCCGCCCTGTTCGGCGACCTGCGCAACGGGGAATCGCTGGATGCGAGCCTTCGAGACGTCTTCGGGCTCACCCAGGAGCAGTTCGAGCGACGGTGGCGGTCGACCGTGATGGATCGGTACGGCTGGCTGTATCTTCTTTCCAGGGCGGCACTTTTCTGGCTCTTGATCACCACCGTCGTGTTGATAGTGGGGCTGCGTCGCATGCGAAGCGATCGCCGGCGCCTCGAAGACATGCGCGAGCGCGAACGTGAGCTGGAGTCGGAAGAGGATTGGTACGTTGACTATGGGCGTTTCGAAGGATAATCTGGGCGAATGGACCGAAGCCGCTCGAATCAGGCAGGAGCGACGCTCGAACGTCCACGATTTCTGGGCCTGCACGTAATGAACTGGGTGCTGCTGCTCGCTGGGATCGTGGCCGTTTTGTTTGGGTATGTACTTCTGGATCGAGGATCGGTAACTGCTGCACCCCTGCTTCTGGTGCTGGGGTACCTGGTGCTGATCCCGGCAGGGCTGCTCGCAGGGCTTCGCCGGCCGGACGGACAAGAGAAAGAGGACGCCGGGGGCGAATAGCTCAGCTGGTCTAGAGCGCCTGCCTTACACGCAGGAGGTCGCAGGTTCGAATCCTGCTTCGCCCATTTCGCTGGCGCGATGGCGCGTGCGCACCCGTTGCCAGATTGCCCGTGCCCGGAACTTCGCCGTGAGCACGGGTGTCGTAACAGTCTGACATGCCGAGATCGGCCTGTCCCGGCCCGCTGAACGTCGGACAGAACTTCGAGGACGGAAGCATGAATCGAGTCTCAGGAACATTTATTCGGCTCGCCATGAGCCTCGCCGCGGCCCTTGCCGTGTCACTCACGCATGCCGAAGTCGTGGCAGCTCAAGAGGGCAACGGAGGATCGGGCGGTCGTGCGCGCGTTCTCGTTGCGCCCTTGAAGTCCGGTGACGGCGTCAAGAAGGACTTCGGCAAGAAAGTTTCGGAGGAGGTCCAGAAGGATCTGAAGGACTTCCCGACGCTCACCACGATCGAGAGCAATACGATCAAGGATGAGCTGAGGCGTCTGAAGCTGGATGAAGAGGACCTCGGTCTGATCCAGTGGCGGCAGCTCGCCGGTCGGCTCGACGCGGATCTCGTCATGTACGGCGAGGTGAGCAGAGCTGCAGGCGGGAATGCGGTGAATGTGAGCTTCGTTGATTCCCGGAGTGGAGATGAACTGCCGGTGCCTCAGTTCCAGGTCGCCGGCGACGGGAAAGACGAGGTCGAGGAGGCGGCTGGCGTGATCGTCGGCGCTTTCGAGGGTCAGGTCGAGTATCAGCGCGCCGTTCTGTTCTGCCAGGACTACTTGAGCGCGGAGCAGTACGAGGACGCGATCCGGAATTGCGACGACGCATTGACGCGAAATCCGGGTTCGACAACCGCCCAGTATCTGCGGGGCCGCGCCTACATGGGTCTCGAGAATTACGAGAGCGCCCGCACGGATCTCGAGTCGGTAGTCGAAGCGAACCCGGCTGAGGTTCTGGCCCTCCAGTCGCTCGCCTATACCGAGGCGCAGCTGGGGAACACCGAGCGTTCACTCGAACTGTATCGTGAGTACCTGAATTTCAATCCCGGAGATGCCAACGTCCGGATGACGATCGCGTATGATCTGGCGCAAGCCGGGGCCTACGATGCGGCAATCGCGCTCCTCGAGGAGGGACTCGAGGTCGATCCGATGAATGCGGACCTGTGGGAGTATCTCGGTAACGTGTCCCTGAACAAGGGAACGGCCGCGGCGACCGAGGGTGCTGAAGCTACCATCACGGATGAGGCCTCGGTGCGAAGGGCTGCAGAGGCGTATGACGAAGTCCTGAAGATCAAGGGAGAAGAGACGAGTCCCGAGATCCTGCGAAATGTAATCGCCGCGCACCTGGCGCTGGGCGAGTACGATCAGGCGCTGGCTTTCGCGGATCGGGCGCAGGCGAGCCGGCCGGATGATCCGGCGCTGTGGTCCATGCGGGCCGACGTGTACGGGAAGATGGATCGTCATGCGGATGCGGCCGATGCGATGGACGAGGTTCTCGCTCTCGATCCTGATTATCCGAACGGCCATGCGCGTCGTGGCTTCTTCAAGCTGTCGGCTGGTGATACCGATGCGGCAATCGAAGATCTCCGCCTGGCGGTCCAGGAGGGAACGGACCCAGAAGCGGTCGCCGGCCAGATGCTGAGCCGCGGGTACAATGACTACTTCAAGGCCGGCCAGTACGGTGAAGCGATCCAGATGTTCACGGTCGGCGCCGAGTTTGCACAACCGGGCCGAACGCAGGACCAGCTATACTTCTTCAAGGCCTACGGGTACTACCAGCAGGGCGTGCAGATCGACGCCTCGAACGAGTCAGCCGAAGCCTGTGCGCCGGCTCAGCGTGCGCTGTCGAATTTCGAGCAGGTGCTACCGAATCTGAGTCGAGCCGGAAACGAGCAGCCGAATGCCCAGTCGGATATTCGTGAAAGCACGGATGTCTATCTGTATCGGCAGCAGCAGATTATCCGGAAGGCCTGCCAGTAGAAGTAGAGCATCAGCCAGGCGGCCGGTTGTCGACCGGTCGCTGCCTGGTGAGTAGGGCAGGGAACCGGGGAACTGGGAAACCAGGGAACTGAGGGTACACAGACAGGGTTGTGCAACGCCCGCCGAGACCAGCGTCTCGGCGGGCGTTTCTTCTTTTCAGGACGTCATTTGCCCCGCGTACGTCATTCATTCCTGACAGTTCGGCTGTCCACGAAACTCCTGCAGATGCCGGGGTTGCGCGTCCCACACGTGACCTGTAGAATGGGGAGCAGTGGGGAAAAGTGGGAAACTGTGGGGATTTCTCACATCTGTCGGAACGGAGCTAAGTGGGCGGCTTTCTCGGTAGTTACCTGTATCAGGTTGATGAGAAAGGTCGCGTGACTCTTCCTGCGGCTTTCCGGAAAGGCCGCGATGAGCTCGCACCGTTCGTTCTCATCCGTGTGCATGACGACGCCCTGACGCTCTATCCGGAGGAGAACTGGCTGGAGGTGGAGGTCCGACTGCGAGAGCACGCCCGCCGAACTCCGCGGGCCAGGCACTTCGCACTCGGGCTCACGTCGAATGCGACGGTGCTCACTCCGGACCGGCAGGGAAGGATCCTGATTCCGGAGCGCCTGCGCGAGCGGGTGGGGATCGTGGACGAGGTGCAGCTCGTTGGCGCTCTGGACAAGATCGAAATCTGGAATCCGGAGCGGTTCGAGGCTTCGGTGGAGCAGACGGGCGGAGAGTTCGGCGACATGTTCGCCGGCATCTTTGCCTGACCCGCGGCGGCGGGAGCAGAGTCGCATGGCACAGCAGGAGTTCGCGCACGAGCCGGTGCTTGCGGACGAGGTCATCGAACTCCTGGCTCCGGACCGCGGTGGGACGTTCCTGGACGGTACGCTGGGCGGTGGCGGACACGCAGAACGGATTCTGGCTGCTGCTCCGGGAACGAGGGTCGTAGGTCTGGATCAGGATCCTGATGCGCTGACTGCGGCTCGAAAACGGCTCGGTGTCCGGGGGGACCGGGTCGTTTTCGTAAACGGAAATTTCAGGAATGTGGCACGGATAGCCACGGACCTGAAGCAAATAGATGATCTGGCTGGAGCCCTGTTGGACCTGGGTGTCTCCTCGTACCAGATCGATTCTGAGGCGCGCGGGTTCTCCTTTCGCCGAGGCACACCGTTGAACATGCGGATGGGCGGGACAACCGGCGAAGGGAGGACCGCGGCCGACATTCTGAACATGGAATCCGAGCAACAGCTCGGGACGCTGTTTCGGGAATACGGGGAAGAACGTCGCTGGAGAGCCATTGCGCGCGAGATCATCCGTCGCAGACAGTCGACACCATTTCGGACTGCGGACGATCTTGTCGCGGCGTTCACGACCGTTCTCGGACCGGGAATCGACGCCCGGACCAAAGCACGGCTCTTTCAGGCCCTGAGAATCGAGGTAAACGACGAAATGACAGCCCTCCAGGAGGCCCTGACCTCGATCCGAGGCCTGCTCGCTCCGCAGGGACGTTTCGTCGTCATTTCCTACCACTCGTTGGAGGACCGCATCGTCAAGAACGCGTTCCGGGAATGGAGCCGGGACTGCGTCTGTCCACCCGAAATACCTGTCTGCCGTTGCCGGGGTGTGGCCCTGGGTCGCGTCCTGACGAGAAAGCCACTGCGCCCGGACGAGTCCGAAGTCCAGCGGAATCCCAGGGCGCGCAGCGCGAGACTCCGTGCCTGGGAGAAATCGTGAAGAACCGGCGAGGCATCCGTAATGGTCGCCGAAAGGTAGCCGTGGCCCTGACCGTAGCAGCACTGGTCGGCAGCCTGGGGATTTCCGTCCGGCGCAGCGCCCAGGGAACGCGACTCGCGGCAGAACTCGCCGACCTTCAGCGGGAAGAGCGGGCTCTCGAGTCGCAGTCCGTCGAGGAGTGGCTCCGGGTCGATTCTCTCGAGTCTCGCGAGCGGGTTCTCGAGTCCGCGGCACAGTTGGGCCTCCGTCCCTCCCAGGAGGGCGAAATTCTCTACCTCCCCGAAATCATGGCGCCATCGAGCGCCGGGAGCGCCGGTCCATGAAGAAGTCCCGGGTCGTCGAGAATCGAGTCCATACCCGCCGCTGCCGATTCCTGTCGATCCTGGTCCTGGTCGCTGCCGTGGGAATGACGGCCCGGGCGGCCCAGATCCAGCTGATCCAGGCGGATCGTTGGCGGACCCGGGCCGAGTCGCAGGGAAATCTCCGTGGAACTCTACCGGCGGCCCGGGGCGGCATCTTCGATCGCCATGGTCGGCCGCTCGCGGTCTCTACCGAGGAGTTCGACGCGTTCTTCGCGCCTGCCGAGGCTCGAAACGGCGAACGGGATGTGGAGACAATCGTCAGAATCGCGGGACTGGACTCGCGAGCGGCTGCTCGTCTCGCTAAAGCCGAGCAGGGCTGGTCCCCGATCGGGAGGGTTGACGGTCGAGTGCGGGCCGGGCTCGAGGAAGCGGTAGCGAGCGGAGTGCACTTCAACGCAGTCGCCACCCGGGCGTACCCCGAAGGTGGGATCGCCAGGAGCCTGCTCGGAAGTGTGGACGAGAAAGGGCAGGGACAATCCGGCCTCGAGCTCCTGTTCGACAGCCTGCTCGTAGGGACGGAGGGCGAAGTCGTATGGCGACGGGATGCCCGCGGTGAATTGTACCCGGTGCCTGAAGCGGAGCGCTCGCTTCCTCGACCGGGCCGGGACGTCTATCTGACGATCGACCTGGAGTTGCAGGAGATCGCTGAGCAGGCGCTCACCCGAGCGCTGGCGGAGACCGGCGCGTCGGGTGGTGACGTGCTGATGGCAGATCCACGGACAGGTGAGCTGCTTGCAGTAGCGAGTGTGCGCGACGATCGGAAATTCGGCATTCCGGCTTTCACGGATCCCTACGAGCCTGGATCGACGGTGAAGCCGTTCCTCATTGCCACGTTGCTCCAGGAGAATCGCGCAACTCTCGATGACAGGGTCGACGTCGAGAATGGCGTGTGGCAGACCGCACATCGGACGATTCGCGATGTCCACGGATACGATTCGCTTTCGGTAGCGCAGGTTCTCCTTCATTCGAGCAACATCGGAGCGGCCAAGCTCGCGGGTCGGCTCGACCGGGGGCTGCAATACGCGTATCTGCGCGACTTCGGATTCGGGACACCGACGGGTGTACGGGTTCCCTCGGAGTCAGCCGGTCTGTTGCGTCGCCCCGCAGCGTGGTCAGCAGTCAGCCAGGCATCGCTGGCCTTCGGATACGAGTTGCTGATCACCTCGGTGCAGCTCGTGGCAGCGTACGGGAGTCTGGCCAACGGCGGTGTTCTGATGCGGCCTATGCTCGTGCGTGAGATCCGAGACCACGAAGGAGAGGTCACCTGGCGTTCGATACCGGAACCCGTGCGTCGCGTTCTCCGCGAGGAAGTGGCATCGCAGGTCACCGAAGTCCTTACCTGGGTGGTCAGTGAGCAGGGAACCGGACGCAGGGCAGCCCTCGAGACGTTGTCGATCGCCGGCAAGACGGGCACTGCCAGAATCGCCTCAAATGGCGGATACGACGAGCGGCGGTATGCGGCGTCGTTCGTCGGGTTCGCGCCGGCGGATGATGCTCGGCTGGTAATCCTGACAAAGCTGGAAGACCCGCAGGGCCAGTACTACGGTGGCGGAATCGCAGCGCCGGTCAGTCGTCGGGTCCTGCAGGCTATGCTGGCCGGCGAAGACGCCGGTCTGATGGACGGGCCTGATTCCGAGTCCGGCGCCGCACCCGGCTCCTACTCCGGGAGCGTACTCGACTGGAGTCGAGCCACGAGTTCCAGGGTCGAGCAGAGAGAACGGGGAGCCGAAGCGGGCGCCACCAGCTCACCGGCTCCGGTATTCCGCTTCGTGGCTGCAGCGCAGAGCGGTACCCCCGGGTTCGACGGAACCCCGGATGCCGGATCGGAGACTCCGGAAGTAACAGTCCCGGACGTCCGCGGGCTGGATGTCCGGGCCGCCGTCGTCCGACTCCATGACCTGGGACTGAGAGTGGAGATCCACGGAAGCAACGAAGTGACGGAACAGGTGCCGTCGGCCGGCATGACAGCCGTCCGCGGTGCCAGTGTCATCCTCCGTTGAGACGGACTTGAACCATTAACTGCGAGCGGGAGGCCCGTGCGGGAAGTTTGTCGTGATTCTGAGGGTTGAAGTCGAGCAGAGACTGCTTGAAGCAGGCCTGCACGGATTCTGGGAGGGGACCCCGCCGCCCGGCTTCGAGGCGTTTCGGCTCGATTCCCGGACCATCGGGCCGGGCGATCTCTTCTGCGCAATTCCGGGAATTCGTTTCGACGGCCATTCGTACCTCGATCGGGTCGAGGCCGCTGGAGCGGCCGCCGCCGTCGTCCAGCACGCGGGGGATGCCTCCGGCCTTCCCCGCTTCGTTGTGTCAGATACCCGAGTCGCAGCGGCACACCTGGCACAGCTGTTCGCTGGAGACCCCGTCCGGGAGCTGGATATCATCGGGATCACGGGGACGAACGGAAAGACCACCACGGCAGTTCTGCTGCGACACCTTCTCAGCGTCCAGGCGCCAACGGTCGCTTTGGGAACACTCGGGGTGATCCGATCCGACGGAAGCACGACCGGGGGTCTTCTGACCACGCCCGATCCGCTGGACCTCGCAACGATCCTTGCCGAACTGGTGGACGAGAGCGTGCGGATCGTGGCGATGGAAGTCTCGTCCCACGCGCTCGACCAGCACCGCGTAGACGCAATCCCGTTCGCACTCGCGATTTTCACGAATCTGACCCGGGATCATCTCGACTATCACGCCGGAATGGACTCATACCGGAGTGCCAAGCTCATGCTGGCACGGCTGCTTCGGGCCGACGGTGTCTGCATCGTGAATGCGGACGAGCCTGAATGGGATGGAGCCGACTTCGGCGGCGCCCGCCTGATCCGGTTCGGTACGAGACGAGATGCGGAGGTCCGGGCCGAGGATCTGTCTGTCGGCGCCGGTGGTAGCGAGTGGGATCTCGTCACACCCGATGGCCGGGCCAGGGTGCGACTCCCGCTTCTGGGCGAATTCAACGTGTCGAACGCCCTGGCCGCGGCCGCCGCGGCCTGGGCCACAGGAATCGACACGGAATCGATCGCCGCCGGTCTGATCTCGGCACCACAGGTCCCGGGTCGGATGGAGGCATTGGCCTCGCAGCCGGCTCTCGTCGTACGGGATTACGCACACACACCTGACGCCCTGGAGCGGGCCCTCAAAGCTCTCAGGCCCTCGGTGCCCGGCCGACTGATCGTGGTATTCGGCTGCGGCGGAGATCGCGATCCAGGCAAGCGGACCATGATGGGTCGAATCGGAGTGAACGGTTCTGACATCGCCGTCATCACGTCCGACAACCCTCGAACGGAGGATCCGGATTCGATCGTCCGCGACACCATCTCCGGCCTGGAACCCGGTAGTTGGGAGGCGATCGTCGATCGCCGGCTGGCAATCGAACGAGCTCTGCGCATCGCGACGGACGGCGACGGCATCCTGCTGGCCGGGAAAGGACACGAGACCTACCAGGAGATCGATGGCGAGCGACGGCCGTTCGACGAATCGGAGATCGTGAGATCCCTCCTCGAGGCGAACGGGGCAGCCCGATGAGTGCTCGATTCGAGGGACACGAGGTCCGCCGAGCTCTCGGACTGGCCGCTTCGCCGGGTCGGATCCAATTCGACTCCGTTTCTACGGACACCCGGCAGCTGCGGAAAGGAGCGCTGTTCGTCGCATTGCGGGGGGAACGATTCGACGGCCATGAGTTCCTCTCCCGGGCAGCCAGAAAGGGCGCCCTGGGTGCGGTGGTCGAGGAGGGAGTCGTACTGCCGGATCTGGACCTCGAGTGGTTCGTAGTGTCCGACACGGCGCGGGCGCTTGGTGATCTCGCCCGGTATTACCGCAGACGCTGTGCGGCGCGGGTGATCGGTGTGACCGGCAGCAGTGGCAAGACGACCGTGAAGGAAATGCTGGCCAGCGTGCTCGGTGCGGAACGACCGACGCATGCGACCTCGGGCAACCTCAACAACCATATCGGCGTTCCGCTGACGATTCTCGACGCACCGCCGGCCACAGAGTTCTGGGTGCTCGAGATGGGCAGCAACGCACCCGGCGAGATCGCGCGCCTTGCTTCAATCGCGGAGCCGGACGACGCCCTGGTAACGACTGTCGGCCCGGCGCACCTGGAGGGATTCGGTGACGAGGCCGGAGTGCTGCGTGAAAAGCTCTCACTCGTCCGTGCCGCCAAGCCTGCGGGCAACGTCGTCGTTGGGGAGAGACCGGCTGTACTGGGCACCGCGGCGGCCGAGATTCGACCGGATGCAGTCGTCGCCGGACTCGACTCCAGCTGCGCATGGCACCCTGATCGCTGGGATATCGGCGCTGCGTCGGCATGGTTTGAACGAGCCGGATCACGCTACGAGATCCCGGTTGGAGGCGAACATCACCTGCGCGATGCGATCCTCGCGGCAGCGATGGCAGATGCAGTGGGTATCGAATCCACAGCGATCGCGACCGGTCTCGCCGCCTACCGTCCGGTCGGCATGCGCGGGGCCGTCAGACAAATTGGCCAGTTGACGCTGGTCGCCGACTGCTACAACGCGAATCCGGAGTCATTCGAGGCCGCGATCGAGTACTGCGTGAACGCGTTCCCAGACCGCCGGCTCACCGCAGTGGTGGGCTCGATGCTTGAACTCGGTTCACAGTCCGATTCCGCTCACGAATACATCGCCCGAGCGCTGATCGAGGCGGGATTCAGCCGGGTCGTGGCGCTCGGGAAGTTTCGACCGGCCTTCGACTCTCTGTCCGAGACGACCAACGGCACCCGGGTTACATCGGTAGCCAGACCGGACGATGCAGTGGCAGCACTCGTGACGGACCTGACGGGAGACGAAGTGATTCTCGTTAAGGCATCTCGCGGTGAGCGGCTCGAGCGGGTCGTCGACGGTCTCGCCGAGCAGCTTGGGACGGGGGACTGATGCTGTTTCATTTCCTGTTCCCGCTCGCGGATCGCCACATTCTGTTCAATCTGTTTCAGTACATCTCGTTTCGGGCGGCAGGCGCCATGGTGACGGCCCTGCTCCTGAGCTTCGTGGCCGGGCCACCGATCATTCGGCGTCTCGAGGCGCTGAACATGGGGCAGATCGTCAGGCTCGACGGGCCCAGGACCCACCTTCGGAAGCAGGGAACTCCGACGATGGGCGGGCTGATCATCCTCGTGTCGCTGACGGTTTCGACCCTTCTGTGGGCACGGTTCGATGGCTGGTCGGTCGTAGCCGCTCTCGGCATGACGCTCGGCATGGGTGCGATAGGCTTCACGGACGACTGGCTCAAGATCGTCAGGCACGAGTCACGCGGCCTCATTGCCCGCCACAAGCTCGTGTGGCAATTCGCGCTCGGACTCGCGTTCGGGACGTTGCTGCTCGTAACGACTCCCGACTCGCTCGAAGTCACGCATCGCCTGGTCCCGTTCTTCAAGAACGTACACGTGGTGTTCGCGCCGCTCGTGTTTCCTCTGTTCGCAGCGATCGTCGTCGCAGGAAGCGCAAACGCCGTGAATCTCACGGATGGGCTCGACGGACTGGCAGCGGGCCTGTCGGCCATCGCGGCACTCACCTTCGGAGTCTTTGCCTACGTCATGGGGCGCATCGATACATCGTCCTACCTGGGCCTGCCGTACCTCGTCGATGCCGGTGAGCTTACGGTCTTCAGTGTTGCAGTCTCCGGGGCGGCAATCGGCTTTTTGTGGTTCAACGCTCCACCGGCCACCGTGTTCATGGGAGATACGGGGTCGCTTGCGCTCGGCGCGGCCATCGGCACGGTCGCGGTGCTGCTGAAGTCAGAGCTCCTGCTCCTCATCGTTGGTGGGATCTTCGTGGCCGAGGCGGTTTCCGTGATGATCCAGACCGGCGGATTCAAACTGACTCGCTGGCGCACCGGAACCGGCCGGCGGGTGTTCAGGATGGCCCCGTTGCACCATCACTTCGAGCAGCTCGGCTGGCCCGAGACCCGGGTCGTGATCCGGTTCTACATCGTTGCCATCATCTTCGCCCTCGCCGCCCTGGCCACGATGAAGGTGCGCTGATGAGCCGCGCTCCGGCTTTCGCCCCGGGAGACCGCGTAGCGGTCATCGGACTCGGAGTCTCGGGCACCGCGGCCGCGCTGCTGGCTCGGGTCGGTGGGGCTGAGGTATATGCGAGCGACCTGGCGTCGGGACCGCGACAGGTCGCGGCGGCGGAGTCGCTCCGGGCCCAGGGGATCGCGGCTGAAGCCGGTCGTCACGACATGGACCGGATCCTCGAATCAGATCTGGTCGTGACGAGTCCGGGGATCAGTCCGTTCGCCGAGGTTCGCCAGGCGCTAACTGCCGCGGGGATCCGTACGATCGCCGAAGTCGAACTGGCATACCGTAGTCTTACCGGCCGGGTGATCGCGATCACCGGTACGAACGGGAAGACGACGACAACGCAGCTGACGACCCACCTCCTGACCTGTGCCGGGATCGATGCCGAGGCCGTCGGGAATGTCGGTCGACCGCTCTCCGAGTGCGCCCTCGCCGCGCATCAGCCCGACTGGGTGGTGGTCGAACTCAGCTCATTCCAGCTCGCCGACCTCGATTCGTTCGAATCGGAGATCGGGATGCTGCTGAATCTCTCTCCCGATCACCTGGATCGATACAGGGATATCGACAGCTACTACGCGGACAAGGCACGGCTGTTCGACACGGCGAGTGAAAACCCGACGTGGGTGCTGAACGCCGACGATGCCGCCGTGCTCGAATTGGCCGCCGGAGTTCCCGGACGGCGATTGACGTACTCGGTACAGGGCGAGGTCCCGGTCGGAGCCTGGATTGACGCGGAGGGGGGTCTGCTCGGTCGGCTGGTCGAAGGGAGCTCTCCCATGCGATGGGCTGATGCGGAAGACATCCCGCTGATCGGCCAGCACAACGTGTCCAATGTCCTTGCCGCCTGTCTCGCGGCGGTAGTGGCTGGTGTGGCGCCCGGAGAGCTGTCGGGGGCGTTGCGCAGCTTTCATGGACTTCCACACCGCCTGCAGCCGGTCACCGAGCGTCACGGAGTGCTGTGGGTGAACGATTCGAAGGCGACGAACGTCTCTGCGGCGGTGGCTGCCGTGAGCGCCTTCGACCGGCCGGTCATTCTCCTGCTTGGCGGCCGGCACAAGGGACAGCCCTACACGTCTCTGGCGGAGGCCGCGCGCGATCGGGCGCGCGTCGTAATCGCGTTCGGCG
>JBDGUY010000006.1:0-27965 GCA_039585935.1 Gemmatimonadota bacterium | reverse complement strand
CAGCCGGCATTCGGCTCGGTCAGCGGGTACGTGGGAAACAACTTCTCGTCGAGCACGTCGTGGTTCCTGAACGGCTTCTGGGGCAACATGAACCAGGGAGATGACTGGTCGGTCGGGGTCGAGCTGAGATTCCAGCCGAGCGACCGGCTTCGGCTGTCTGTCGCGCCACAGGTGGGACGCTACACGAACAGGCGCCAGTACTACGGGACGATCGCGCGCGACTCGGATATCACCTACGGTTCTCGCTACATGTTCTCCACCATTCGCCAGAGCGAAGTCTCGGCCGAGGTGCGGGTCAACTACAGCTTCACCCCGGACCTGAATCTCGAGCTATGGGCGGAGCCGTTTGCCGCGAGCGGCACGTTCACCAACTTCGGCGAGCTCCCAGAAGCGCAGAGTTTCGACCTGCGCGAGTACGGAACGGACGGCACGACGATCGAGGAAGTGTACGAACCGGAGTCCGGTTCCCGCTCCTACCTGGTGACGGACGGAGACGAGTCGTTCGAGCTGCCCGATGCCAACTTCAACGCGGTGTCCTTCCGCTCGAATCTCGTGCTGCGGTGGGAACTGCGGCCCGGCAGTACATTGTTCGTCGTGTGGCAGCGAAACCTGTCGGAGGGCCAGAACACGGGAACGGACGTGCATGTCGGTGACCTGTTCGGCGCGTTTGCGGCCCCGGGGCAGAATGTACTCGCGATCAAAATGAACTACTGGCTTCCCTTCTAGAGCCCATGAGCGAATTCATGTGTGAGATGTACGATCGTACGGCCGAGGGTCGCACCCTGGCCGTTCTCGTGTGTGCAGCGTTCATCCCGTTGTTCGGTGCATGCGGCTCGGAGTCCGAAGCGCCGGATTCCCCAACCGCGGTCGTAGACTCGGTCGGTGGTATTCCGCGGTTCACGTATCCGGAAGATCCGGCGACGGTCATCGCCTGGGAACTCGATACCATAGCGGTGATCGGCGGCTACGAGCAGGAGGACGGTGCGTACCAGTTCGATGAGGTCGGCCCGGGTGGGGTCGCGGGCGACGCGCGCAACGCGCTGTTCGTCCTCGACGGCGCCGGCAGGCGGATACTCGGTTACGATGCGGCCGGGGAACCGATCGGAGTGTGGGGACGCGAAGGAGGCGGCCCCGGAGAGATGACGGCTCCGTCCGGGCTTGCGGTCGGCCCCGCGGACAGTCTCTGGGTGGTGGATCGGGGCAACCGCCGGGTCACCCTGTTTCCGCGCGATCCGGAAGGCACCACATCCGAAATCTCCCTGACAGATGAGTCGTCCGGGCTCGGGGGCGAACTCGCTGTCGGGCCCGGCGGCGTGTTCGGCGTCGCCATGATCTTCTCGTTCAGCCCCGGGGAGGAGGTCGAGTACCCTCCCCGCAGACTGATTCATCTTCAGCGCGACGGAGAGATCGCCGATACGGTGTGGATCGCTCCTCCGCCGAACTTCGACCGGGTTGAGCTCACTTCGGGCGACGGAGTGGCGGTGATGCTGACTCAGCGAATGTTCAGTCCCGGATTCCACTGGGAGCGGTTCTCGGACGGCAGCTTCGCCGTAGCCCAGGATACGGAGTACGCGTTCTCGATCCTGAACGGGGACGGCTCGGAACGACTCCATGTTCGGCGTGGTCCGCCTGCACGGGTGACCACCGAGGACGACAGGCAGCGAGCTCGGGATGAAGCGCGCGCCGATGCGGACGAGTCTACGTCGCCGTTCGTTCGTAACACCATCGACGAACGGATCGAAAAGATGACGTTTGCCGAGAGCATTCCGCGGATCACCGGCCTGGCCGTGGACGGGAGTGACCGCCTGTGGGTCGGGGTGTCCGAACAGCTCCCGGGCGAGACTGAGCGGATCGACGTGTACCGGCCCGACGGCACGTTGCTCGGCGAAATCCGTGACCCGAGCGTATTCCCCACGAAGTTCTACGGCACCGGGCGCGCCGCTGTTCTCGACCGGGATGAACTGGATGTCCAGCGGGTCGTCGTGCTTCAGCTGCGGGAACAGTCGGGCCCGTAGAGCCGGCGCACTGTGCCGACGGAAGCCGGGCTCAGTGCCCGGTTTCCGTGCCCAGCCGATAGGCCAGCAGCGCCGCCCGTTTCGCCATCACCGGAATGGACCGCAGGTCGACGGTCTCGTCAGGCGTGTGCGCTCCCCGGCCCACGACCCCGAGCCCTCCGAGCGCCGCCGTATACTGGGCGGCGAACGAGATATCGGCCGCACCGCGCTTCCCCGGATCGACGGCTTCGATCGGTCCCATCCCCAGGTCTCGGCTCACCATGTCGAGTTTCTCCAGCAGAGCGAGATTCCCGGCGGTCGGGGCCATCGGCGGGTAGGAATCGCGGAAGAAGATCTCGGCTTCGGTCCGGGGCAGGTTGTCCGACACGATCTCTCGCATACGGTCCATCGCCCGTTCCAGCTGTTCGTGCGTGAGAGTCCGCAGATCACCGGCGGCGATCACGGTCTGCGGGATCACGTTCGTCTTCCCGAACGCGGTACCACGATCCGTTTCCGGATCGTACTCGACAGCAGTCCCTCCCAGAAGCACCCCCGCACCGAATGTGAGATTCTCCTCTCCACGAAGCTGCTCGTAGAACGCGCTGAGAATCCGAGCCGCTTCGAACGCGGCTCCTGCTCCGTACTTGTCGTTGAAGATCACCGAAGAGTGTCCCCGGGTTCCCTTTACCTCGAGCCGCCAGTCCGTGAACCCGCGACGGGCCACCGTCGCCGACTGCAGGCCGCCCACACCACCTTCGAATCCGAGCGCTGCATCGCTGCGCCGCGACGCCTCGACCAGGTGCTGACGGCTGATGGTCAGTGGATCCCCGGTCTCCTCTTCATCGCCCAGCAGCGCTACGATGACGTTGAGATCGTCCAGTTCGCCTGCCGCATGTAACGCCTGGAGAGCCAGAAGGATCACGACATCGCCGCCCTTCATGTCAGACACGCCGGGGCCGCGCGCCCACCCGCCGCCGATGTCTTCGTACCGCTGGAACGGACTGTCGAGCTCGTACACGGTGTCCAGGTGTCCGATCAGCAGTACCGTCGGCCCGGTCCCGCCGGTAGTCTCGGCGAACAGGTGCCCGGCACGGTTGACCTCCTCGGGCATCGAGAACCAGCTGGTACTCATGCCCAGGGCCTCGAACTCCCCTTCGAACATCCGGCCGACCTCGCGAACTCCGGCGTGATTCATCGTCCCGCTGTTCACGTTGACGATCTGCTCCAGAAACTGCATCGACTCCGGTATGAGTCGGTCTACTTCCGCGGCAATATCGGCCTCGGTCGCCGACAGACCGGCCGCCGGCGCCGGCGAGTGCGAAACCACCAGATTCTGCTCGGTGCTGCCGGTCGAAGCGCACGCGCCGGCCGCGATCCAGGAGATCAAGACGGCGAATCGAATGGCGCTGCCGATGAGATTGTTCACCTGGCTGTTGCCTGATCTCGGTGATGATGAACTCACACGCACGGTTCCTCCGGATCTGAGGTCAGATGTCAACATACGAAACCACTGCTGGCCGCGGGGATCCCCCGGGTGGCAGCAGGTTGCGGCCGCTGCCGGATCGGTCGTACCGTACACACACCCGAACGAACACCGAACCTGTCAACCCGGATTCCGCATGGCACGCTCGAGCCCCGTTCCCGCCTGGGTCCCGGCGGACCTGCCCGCTCGACCCGGAGTGTACCAGTTCGAGGATGCTCTCGGCACGCCGATCTACGTGGGCAAGAGCGTGAATCTGAAACGGCGCGTGCGTGGATATTTTTACGGCGGCGGGCCCGCTGACGAACGCATGGCGATGATGGTCCGTCTGGCGCGAGGAGTGACGATACTCCGCACGGGCACAGATCTGGAGGCACTGCTGGAAGAGGCCGAGCGGATCGAGCGCCATCGTCCGGCTTTCAATCGGGCCCTCAAGAACAGATCGCGTGGCTGGTACATCGAGATAGACTGGGGAGACCCGTTTCCCCGGCTGCGCATCGTCAAGTCCAGGCGAAAACCGCGAGCCCAGTACTTCGGACCGTTTCGAGGTCGCCGCGTGCCCTCCGAGGCCGCTCGCCTGGCAGAAAAAGTATTCCGGTTGCGCAGCTGCCCGGGCGCGATTCGTCCCGACAACTCGGTTTCGCCCTGTCTCCAGCATGGGATCGACCTGTGCACGGCACCATGCGTCGGACTCGTCGGGGTCGACTCCTACCGGAAGCAGCTCCGCGCCGCCGTGCGTGTCCTCGCCGATCGTCAGGCGGCGGCCGAAGCGATCCTCCGCTGTCAGGCGCAACGGGACGCCGCTCTCGCGGCAGGCTCAGTTCAGGTTGCGACCGGCTGGGAGCAGCGCTTGATGTGGCTGTACGAACTCGAGGACTATCGCTCTGTTCTCGAGCGCCCACAGGTGGAGCGCTCGTGGCTCATCGCGTTGCCCGGAGCGGAACCGGGAACCGGAGTCCTGCTTCCGATGGCTCGCGGGCGCGTACTCCCGAGACAGCGTGTCCGGTGGGATGGAGATGGCTGGCACGAGAGTGTCGACCGTGTGTGCTACGAAGTTCGGATCGAGGAGTTGCGAGCGGAGAGTGTGTTCGCACCGGCGGAGCTGACTCCCAGCCTGATCGTCACGGCGTGGCTCGAAAGGCGGGCTCCTGACGAAGGCCGCGTATACGACCTCGACCGACTCGATTCGCCAGCGGTCGTCGAGGCCCTGCGCCGGGCGGCCCCGAATCGGGAGGCCGAGGCCGCCTGAGCAGCGCTCTCACCGCGGGAAGTCAGGTGCCGGAACTCCGACCCTGCCTCGCTCGCGTCTGCATTCCCTCGCCCGAACCCTGGTGCATCTGGTGCATCCCCTGCATCGAGGACAGCTGCTCGCGCTGGGCCGGAGTGAGTGCGTCGTACGTCTCCACGTGCGCATTGAGGTGCGCCGCCCGAACTCTACCCTGAAGCTCGCCGATCTCGCGGGACAATTTCTCGACCTCGCCCGTACTCACCGAACCGGAGGCGAACAGCGCGGTCAGCTTCTCGTCCTTCTCGACGAGCTCCGTTCCGAACTCGACGGACTCCGCCTTCACCTTGCCGTATGTCTTGCCGATCGATTCTCGCTGCTCGGCCGTGAGACCCAGCTCGTCTCCCATTTCGAGCACATGCTTCGGGCCGGGATATCCGTTCATCATGGCGATCATTCCTGCGCCGAGCCCGGCACCCTTGAGCAGCGCTTCTTTTTCCTGCTCCGATACGCCGCCCAGCATGCCGCCGCCCATACCCTGCATGCCCCCCTGGGCCTGACCGTGCATCTGGTGCTTCCCGCCCATATCTCCATCGGATTCACCGTGCTCTTGAGCAACTGCCGGGCTGGAAACGAGACTGATCGCGACCAGCAGCGCCGCGGGGACCGAAATCTTGCGTATCACCGGATTCATGAAACAGCACTCCTCTTGAGATCCTGGCCTCGAGCGTCTCCGCATCCGCGCCCCGGAAACACTGTCAGGCCCGGACGTGCAGACGTGCATTACGTGATCCTAGGACCGATGCGTGAGTCGCACCAGAACCGCTGCGGATCAGTCGGCGGCCCGGGAGTCCGTGTCCATGCGCTCGGGATGTGGATCGAGTCCGGCCTGCCGGGCTGGGAGCAGAGAATTGACGACGCCGCCCTCGGTTTCCCACGCATCGAACTCCTCTGCCCACCTGAGTCCCCAGCGTGCACCGATCGTCTGAAGTCGGCTCTCGAGCCACCTGCGATCGGGGAATTGGAGCTCTTCGTGATAGATGTCGGCGACTCCGAATATCAGGTCCAGCCAGGGTTCCGCATCGATCGCGACGGCCGGAAGAGTGGAGTGGAGGCCCCGATAGGTGAACACGGGCGCGGCTTCCCTGTGAGGCGGGTTCGGTTCGACGGCACGGCGGATCCGGGCCAGCGTGATCGCATCCCGCACGATCCGGCCTGTCGCCTGGTGATCGGGATGTCGCATTCCGCGAACCCATGCATCTCCCCAGGTCAGTACACCGTCGGGTCGGATCTCGGTCAGGATCCGGGCTACTTGCGACGCAGACTCGTGTCCCGCCTTTATCGCCGTGTCGGGAAATTCGAGGAACCGGGTCTCGATCCCGAGAAGCGTCCCGACGCGAGAAGCCAATGCGTCTCGACGGGCAGCGACTTCCTCGATCGGAAGTTTCCCGTAGGCATCCGTTGCTTCCCCGCGCGTCATCCAAATGAGGACGACTCTATCTCCGCGGGCCACCTGGCTGGCCATCGCTGCGACCATTCCCACTTCGTCGTCTGGATGCGCGAGCGCGACGAGCAGAGTCCGGGGGGAAACGCGACGCGGCGACTCCGTCAAACCGAAGCCGCCGCGTCTGGTGACATCGCGTACCGAAAGGACGTCAGAACGTGAGGCGAATGCCCGCCGTGACGGGAATCACGAAGGCCGTCTGAAACGTCTCGATTCCGGCCACGGGGTCCGCGAACACGAGCGTGTCCTCCTCGTCCACCAGGATCATGTAGCCCTGAACCGATACGAACCCATTGATCAGCGGCGAGAATTGCCAGCCGACCTGACCTCCACCCTTGAAGGTGAGGTAGGACCCGTCGAAACTCGACGCAGGGTGACTCGGAAGCCAACCGCTGTCCGTCGACATCTGGGTCACTCCAGCCCCCAGATTCATGATGAACGTGAGAGGAACATCCTGGTATTTCGGCTTCGCGAAATTGACCTCGATTCCGCCCCCGAAGTACAGCAGATCCATCGGAGGTGAAGCGACACCGTTGAATGCGAGATCGTTGTCGCCAGCTCGCAGGTGCATCCAGTCGACGTCGCCGCGAAAAGCCCAGTACGGATTGAAGTGCCAGGCGAGCGTGCCGCCGGCTGTACCGCTCCAATCGGTCAGGTCGTCCATCGTCCCTACCGGAATCGCCATTCCGCCGCGCGCTTCGACCGAGAACGTCCCATCCACCTGAGCGGTTCCCGTTCCGGGAATCGCGAGAAGGAGTGCGACAGCGAGCGCCGCACCTGTCTTCGTGGCGTAATGCAAGGGTCCCTCCTTCAGTGCGCGGACTCCGGCTTCGCCCCACCCCGCGTGGGTGAATACGCGATTTCCCCCGGATCCGGCCGTTTTCGTGGGGCCGCCGGCGATCTCCGGGCCCCAGTCCAAGTTCTGGCACTCGTGCGGGAGTGCAGGATGCGCGCCACAACGGTGTGAAGAATGCCACAGGGACCCGCCGCGGGCCAGTCAGCTCCCGGCCGGGCCTCCGGTCCCGGTAATCCGCTTGAGCAACGTCCCGGCCGGAATCGTGTCCCCGGGCAGCAGCCCGTTTAGATCCAGCACGGCTGCGGACTCCTCGGTCGAAGGGTACCGCTGAATGAACTCCTCGGCCGTCATGGCTTCCGACACTGTGATGAGCTCGACTCGTTTCGGCACCACGGTGAGCAGGGCCGGGTCGGTCACCGGTGCAAAGCTCTCGAAGGTGCGCTCCACAGCCGCCGAGTATCGCCCTACCTTTGACGACGGAGCGTAACCCAGCAGGGCGTAGGTCAGGCCTGCGTGCTCGACGAACATTGCGATCCCCTCGATGACGGCCTGGCGACGGGTCAGCGTCGAAAACGTGGCGAGGACAGCGGGAAGACCATTCACCGTGCGACGACTGATCCCCGTCTGCTCGATCCCCTCCCGGGACAGGAATTCCTCCGCCGCCTGCTCCGGCGTACCGTTCCCCGGCGTGAGCTGAATCATGGCGTCCTGCTCGGGGCTCCCCGCGAGCACCGCCGTCTGGGAGTTCCGCTTGTCCCAACCGTCGGGCAGGGTGAATTCGAATGTGAGTTCGGGATGGACGAATCGCTGACCGATGAAGTATCCCTGCCTGGGATCCTCGCCCCACACCAGGCCTTCTATGTGTCTCAGAAACTCGTCTCGTCTGACGATCGTGTCGGCCGGCGTGCGATTCGCCAGGCGTGCCTCGGCGTCCGCGACGCGATTCCCCGGATTCGGGTGTGTCGATTGCCACTCGGGAATCGTCCCCTCGGCCTTCGTACTCTGGCGGTCGAGGATCAGGAACATGTCCACGGCTCCCTGCGGATCGTATCCGAGCGCCGTCATGTATCTGAATCCCAGCTCGTCTGACTGCGACTCGTCATCCCGGCCAAACTTGAGAAACACGACGCCGAGCGCACCGGAGATGCCTTGCGAGAACGGCATCAGGTCAGGCACGGCGATCAGGCTGGCAATGAGTCCGAACTGGGCTAGCTGCTGTCGGCTCATCTGCTCGACGATGTGTCGCGCCGTGATGTGGCCGATCTCGTGACCGAGCACGGATGCCATCTCGGCCTCGGTATTGAAGTGCGCGAGGAGGCCGCGTGCGACGTAGATCGGCCCGCCCGGAAGCGCGAACGCGTTGACAACCGGGTCGTCCACGACCTTGAACGACCACGGGATGTCGGGACGCTCCGAAACGGCGGCGAGCGCCTGGCCCACACTGTCCACGTACGCCCCAAGGGCCGGGTTGTCGTACAGGCCCTGCTCTCTCTCGACCTCGGCCATGTACTGCCGACCCATCTGCACTTCCTGGTCCTCGCTGACCATTGAAAGCATGCTCTCGCCGGTCGCGGGGTTCATCGCGCAGCCGCTTAGCGACAGCAGGAGTGCGGCTCCAGAGATCCTGTACGGCATTCGAGTCGACTTGCAGATCACGTTTTTGTCCCCGCCTCAGAAGCTGATGGTGCCACCAATCCGAAACTCGTTTCGCCATACCCACCGGTTGCGGGGCAGATCCTCCGCTCCGAAGCCCAACGCGACCAGCAGTTCGGACGGGATGTCTTCCAACTCGAGTCCCCGCCTGTTCGTGTACCAGGTCTACTCAGCGCGGAGCGAGAAGTCGATCCCCTTCGGCGGGGTGGCATCAATGCGGATCACGATCCACTCGAGCCCCGCCCCCACATTCCACGTGTTCGGCAGCAGGTTCTCGAAGAAACCCGGCATGCGAATTCACACGGAGGCCGGATTATCGAACAGCTCGCCATTCGCCGCCAGGTCTTCGATGCGATACCTACTCAGCCCGCAACCGGGCGCACTCCTGTCACCGTGAAGTTGCAGCCGTTCGGTGGCCGGTTTCTGACGGAATGCGGCCTGGACCTCGAGCGGATTACGAAGCACGGCGATACCGGGGTGCCTTGACGTCGGGATCAGACGGCCGTATTTCGGCGGTCATGGACTATCGGATCGAGCACCACGGCCATCCTTCCCACCACGCGACGCGTGGATCCGGAGGCGTGTGCCCGTGAACTGAGTCGTACCGCAGGATCTCAAACACGATGGCGCCCGCTTCCGCAGCGGGCGTTTTTTTTGCCCGCCGCGGATCGGCGTCGATTCCGACGCGCGACAGGAGCGAATCATGCCCCGCAGGAATGGTGACAATCTGAGGATCGCTGTCCAGAGCAACGGCCGGCTTACCAACTACAGCCTCGAATTGCTGCGTGGCATAGGCCTCGAGTTCGAGGACCATGAGCGCCGTCTGTTCACGAAGTGCCGCAACTTCGACGTGGAGCTCCTCTTCCTCCGCGACGACGACATCCCCGAGTACATCGCCGACGGAGTAGCAGACCTGGGCATCGTGGGACTGAACGTGATCCACGAGAAGCAGGCCGATCTGGCTCGCGTGGCTCCGCTCGGTTTCGGATACTGCACGCTCACTCTGGCCGTCCCTGCGCAGTCCCGGTTCACTGCGCCCGAGGAGCTTGCGGGCGCGCGGATCGCCACGACGCACCCCGCCTCGCTCTCGCGGTACCTCGAAGAGCGGGCAATCCAGGCGGAGATCGTGGAACTGTCGGGTGGAGCCGAGATTGCGCCTGCCCTGGACGTGGCGGACGCCATCTGCGACCTCGTCTCCACGGGAACGACTCTCCGCATGCACGATCTGCGCAGAATCGGAGACATCTGGGACTCGGAGGCATGGCTGGTCGCGAATCGTCAGTTGTCCGACAGCCCGAATCGTGCGGCGCTCGTCGGCCGATTGCGGGTGCGACTCGACGGCCTGCTGACCGCCCGGCGGCTCAAGTACGTCACCCTCAATGCCCCCAAGGAAGCTCTGCCGCGAATCCGCGAGATCCTGCCGGGCATGCGTAGCCCGACCGTGGTGCCGCTGGCCGACAGCGGGATGGTCGCGGTGCATGCTGCCGCGCAGGAAGAGGTGTTCTGGGAGGCCATGGAGCGGCTGAAGGAGGCCGGCGCCACAGAAATCCTGGTGCTCCCGGTCGAAAAGGTGATGCGATGACGGCCGAATACGCAGCGCCGATCCCGGTCTTCGCCGGCGCTGAAGCGGCCGTCTGGCTTGAATCTGCAGGCCGGACCTCGGCGAGCAGGGACGTGCGTCGATCGGTTCTCGAGATCATCGAACGGGTCCGTGTAGCCGGCGACGAGGCACTGATCGAATTCGCCGAGCAGTTCGAGGGAGGCAGACCGGAGTCGATCCGCGTCCCGCCCGACGTCTGTCGCACGGCACTGGCGGGACTGCCCGCACCACGACTGGCGGCCCTTGAACTCGCGATCCGGAACCTCAACCGATTTCACGAGGCGCAGGTCCGCCGGGAGGGGATAGTCGAGGTCGCTCCCGGAATCCGTGCATGGCGGGAATTTCGCCCGATCGATCGAATCGGGGTTTACGCGCCGGGCGGCAGGGCCGCATATCCCTCGAGCGTGCTGATGGCGGTGGTGCCGGCCCGCATCGCAGGGGTCAGGGAAATCGCGGTCAGTTGTCCGGCGGGGCCGGGCGGACGCCCGCCGGAGTCGGTCATGGCCGCGTGTTCGCTCCTAAAGGTGGAAGAACTGTTCGCAATCGGCGGGGCCCAGGCGATCGCCGCGATGGCCCTCGGCACGCAATCCGTCCGTCCCGTAGACAAAGTGTTCGGTCCTGGGGGGCAATGGGTGAACGAGGCGAAGCTGGCCCTGTACTCGGAGGTGGCGATCGACCTGCCGGCCGGCCCCTCGGAGGTCGTTGTCTGGGCCGATACCGCGGCCGACCCTGCACTCATCGCGGCGGAACTGGTCGCCCAGGCCGAGCACGGTCCCGACTCACTGTCGGTGGCCGTGTTCTCCGACTCCGAAGCCGAGCCCGGGTCCGAGATACTCCTCGATCGGGCCCAGGAGACGGCACGGAAGGTCGCGACATCGCTGGCAGAACTGGCATTGATCCCCGAAGCAGCTTCGTCTGTGGAAGCCGCGACCTCCAGCCTCGCGGGCTCGGCGATTCTCGTGGCACGATCGGACCAGGAGGCGGCGTCCTGGGTGAATGACCTCGCGGGAGAGCACCTCTCGCTGCAGCGCCGGGAGCCGAGGCGCGATCTGGCCCGCATCGATCACGCAGGATCTGTCTTCCTCGGCCCGTGGGCTCCGGTCGCCGCCGGAGACTACGCCAGCGGAACGAATCACGTGCTCCCGACGGGACGAAGGGCGCGAGGTGCCTCCGGACTCGGCGTGGACGACTTCGGGCGCTGGCTCCAGGTGCAGGAGATAGATGCCGCAGGGCTCGCGGCAATCGCGCCGGCCATAGAAACTCTGGCCGGGTGGGAGGGCCTTCCCGCCCATGCTGCCGCAGTGCGGGCCCGCTTTCCGATGAACGCACCGGAGGATCGATGAGTCCGATAGGAGCACTGCTGCGGCCGCACATCGCGGGCGTTCCGCCATACGTGACTGCCCGGTCCTCGCATCTTGGGGGGATTCTGCTGGATGCCAACGAGAACGCGTTCGGCAGTCCCGTCGGATCGGAGCTTTCCCGGTTGCACCGATACCCGGATCCATCGAACGCAGCATTGCGAGAAACCCTCGCCGGCCGGCTCGCCTCAGATCCGTCTCGCCTTTGGGTGGGCAACGGCTCCGACGACGCGATCGACCTGCTGGTTCGGGTCACCGTAGATCCCGGGGCTCCGGTCGCCGTTCCGGCCCCGAGCTACGGAGTGTACGCCCAGCGCGTGGCAGCGCACGCCGGAAAGGTACGGCGGTTTCTGCTGGACG
This sequence comes from Gemmatimonadota bacterium, assembly GCA_039585935.1. Lineage (GTDB taxonomy): Bacteria > Gemmatimonadota > Gemmatimonadetes > Palauibacterales > Palauibacteraceae > Carthagonibacter. Next base: position 15,995 of record JBDGUY010000006.1, on the reverse strand, counting down.
CGGACTTCGACCTCGACGTGGAGGCGGCGGCGAAAGCCAGCCGCGGTGCGAAGCTCTGCATTCTCTGCTCGCCCAACAATCCCACCGGGAACCTGCTCTCCGGGGGCCGGGTGATCGAGCTGCTGGACCGAATCGAGGGAATCCTGGCCGTAGACGAGGCGTACCTGGAATTCGCCGGGGAGGAGTACTCGCTGGTCCGACAGGCAGGAGGTGAAGGGTCGTTCGAGCGCCTGGTGGTGATTCGTACGCTTTCGAAGGCGTGGGGGCTCGCTGGCGCCAGGGTCGGCTACCTGGCGGGAGCCCCAGCTCTGATCGCGGCCCTCGAACGCGTAGGTCTTCCCTACCCGCTCTCGACACCGGCGGCCGCGGCTGCGATCGAGGCCCTGTCCGAATCCGAGCTGGTCGCCGACCGGGTCTCGGCAATCCGGCGCGAGCGAGATTTCCTGGCGGCGGGACTAGCGAATCTCGGACTTCGGATCCTTCCTTCCGTCGCGAACTTTCTCTGTTTTTTCGTGGAGGACCCGCGGGGGGTCCAGTCCGCACTGGCGGAAGACTCGGGTGTGATCATCAGAGACCGGAGCACGATGCCGGGCCTGGCCGGTGCCCTTCGAGTGACAGTGGGCACGCGGCCCGAAAACGAGGCGTTCCTGGAGGGACTTCGACGGGAGCTGGCCGGATGATGAACTACCACTTTCACGACGAGCATTCGTCCGATGGCGCACGACCGCTGACCGAGCACTGCGCCGAGGCGCAGCGGGCGGGCTTCCGGGCGATCTGCACCACGAACCACGTGGAAACGCTGCAGGGCGACGGCTCGTGGGCGGTGGAATTCGACGAGGCCGCGCGCCGTTTCGAACGCGTGTTGGTCGCCGTGGAAGCAGCCCGCAGAGACTTTCCGGGTCTCGACATTCGGTTCGGAGCGGAGTTCGCCTTTCGGCCCGAATGGACGGTTCCGCTGGAACGTCTCGCCGCGACGCTTCCCTTCGACTACGTGCTTGGTTCGCTGCACGACGTCGACGGCATCGACGTCTCCGGACCGCACGCGGCGGCCTTCTTCGCGAACCGGCCGATGGAAGAGGCCTACGGCCGCTACTTCGATGCCCTGGGAGACCTTGTCGCCTGGGGAGAGTTCGACGCAGTAGCGCATTTCGACCTGGTAAAGCGCTACGGTCACAAACCGTATGGCCAGCACGATGCGACCTTGCTCGAGCACCGGATACGGCCCGTGCTCGAGGCCATGGGTCTGCGCGGCGTCGGGATGGAGGTGAACACCTCCGGCGTCATGCAGCTGCCAGGGTCGCCCTATCCCGACGGGCAGATTCTGGCGTGGGCGCGCGAGTCGGAAGTCCCGTTTCTGACTGTCGGATCCGACTCTCACGCTCCCGTGCATTTCGGCCAGGGGATTCTCGCCGGCCTGCGCCTGGCCGCCGGGGCCGGCTGGCAGTCCCTGACGACCTTCGAAGGCAGGAGGCCGGCCGGCTCGATTCCCATCTCGGAAGCAACCAGCGCCCTGCTGCCGGCGCGACAGGACAGCGAATCCGGATACGACGCATGAATAGAGAGGGAAACGTGGAGCGGAACACGAATGAGACGGACATCGTGGTGGCCGTGAATCTGGATGGCACCGGAGAGACGGAGATCGCCACTGGAATCGGCTTCTTCGACCACATGCTCGAGCTGATGCTGCGAAACGCATCCATAGACGGCTCGATCCATGCCGTCGGCGACCTTCAGGTAGACGAACACCATACCGTTGAGGACGTGGGGCTCGTCCTCGGCGGCGCGATCGGCGAGGCGCTCGGTGAACGCCGTGGCATCCGTCGCTACGGTTTTACCTTGCCGATGGACGAAACGCTGGCCCGCGTGGTCATCGACCTCGGCGGCCGTCCCTTCGTCGTATTCGATGCCGAGTTCGCCCGGGAGCGGGTGGGAGAGCTTCCCACCGAGCTCGTCGAAGACTTCATCCGGGCGCTGGCGCAGACGCTTGGGGCCAACATCCACGTGAAGGTGGAATATGGCCGCAACGACCACCACCGAATCGAGGCGATCTTCAAGGGATTGGGACGGGCGCTTCGCGCAGCCATCGAGCGGGATTCGCGACTCGAGGACCGGGTGCCGTCCACGAAGGGGGTCCTGTGATCGCCCTGATCGACTACGGGGCTGGAAATCTGCGGAGCGTGGAGTTCGCGCTGGAGCGCCTGGGCGTTCCGTGGCGCCGTGTGGCGAGCGGCGGCGATTTCGCTGAAGCAGACTCGGTGATCCTCCCCGGCGTCGGGGCTGCCGAGAGCGCAATGCGCGAACTCGAACGCAGAGATCTGGTCACGAGCCTCCGCGAAACGAACCTTCCGATTCTCGGGATATGTCTTGGAATGCAGCTGTTCACAGGGCGTTCCACTGAGGGCCTGGAGGGCGTCTCCTGTCTGGGTCTCTTGCCGGGAACCACCGCGAGAATTGGAGCGGAGGGGACGGGCTTCGATCTCCCCCTTCCTCACATCGGGTGGAACCCGACGATGCTGCGGGAAGACCCGCTGTTTCAGGGACTGCGTCGCCAGGAGCATTTCTATTTCCTGCATTCCTATCGGGTTCACACACCGCCCGATTTCGTGATCGCCGAAGTGGAGTATGGAACCCCGTTTCCTGCAGCCGTCCGCGCGGGTCGCCGGGTTGCCGTCCAGTTTCACCCGGAAAAGTCGGGCGAAGCGGGGCTGGCGGTGCTCGCGAACTTCTGTCGCGACGGAGGACCGGCATGATCGTCTATCCGGCCATCGACCTTCTGGACGGGGACTGCGTGCGACTGTCGCAGGGCGACTTCGACGCCGTCACCCGCTTTTCTCGGGACCCGCTCGAGGTGGCTCGCAGGTTCACCTCGGAGGGGGCACGGGCGATGCACGTGGTGGATCTGGATGGAGCCCGGCGGGGAGAAGCCGTGCATGCCGACCTGGTAGGCGCAATCACGAAAGCCACCGGACTGCCGGTGCAGGTCGGTGGGGGCATCCGTTCCGAGGAACAGGCTGCCGCCTATTTCGACGCCGGCGTGCACCGGATCCTGGTTGGCACAGCGGCTTTCTCAGGCGATGACTGGCTCGTCGCAGCACTCGAGGAATACGGTCCCGACAGGGTAGCGGCCGCGATAGACGTCCAGGACGGAGAGGTAATGACAGACGGTTGGCTGGCCGGTTCAGGGCTGGACGCAGCGTCGGCCGGATCGGCGCTCTACGCTCGTGGATTTCGCACCGTGCTCTACACGGATACGAGGAGGGATGGCATGCTGACGTCGGCTGACGTCGCGGGTACGCGTGCCCTCATCGAATTCGGGTTTCACGTGATCGCGGCAGGCGGCGTCACTTCCGTAGCCGACATCATCGCCTTGCGCGGCGCCGGTGCAGCCGGCGTCGTGATCGGAAGCGCCCTGTACCGCGGACGACTGACCCTGGGCGAGGCCCTGGAGGCCGGATGCTGAAGAAGCGAATCGTTCCCTGTCTCGACGTTCGCGACGGCCGGGTGGTGAAGGGCGTGCGTTTCGAGGGTCTCCGGGATGCGGGCGATCCGGCGGAACTCGGGCGCCTCTATGCCCGGCAGGGAGCCGATGAACTCGTTTTCCTGGATATCACGGCAACTCGACGCTCCGAGAGAACGGCCGTGCGGCTGGCCGAGCGGGTCGCCAGGGAACTGTTCATCCCGTTCACAATCGGAGGCGGGCTCAACGACACCTCGCAGATGCGCCTGGTCCTGCACGCTGGTGCCGACAAGGTGGGCATCAACACCGCAGCGGTGTCGCGGCCGGATCTGATCTCTGACGCCGCGGACCGGTTCGGCTCACAGGCCGTGGTCGTCGCGATCGACGCCTACCGGGTACCCGGGACCACGGGCGCGGGCAAGCGCTGGGGCGTCCGGGTGCGAGCGGGAACGGAAGACACCATCCTCGATGCCGTCGAGTGGGCTTCCGAGGCCGAGCGTCGGGGTGCCGGGGAGATTCTCCTCACCTCGATCGACCGGGATGGAACGAAGCGCGGATTCGACACGGATCTGGTCGGCGCGGTCTGCGGCGCCGTCTCGGTCCCGGTCATCGCCTCCGGCGGTGCTGGAGAGCCGAGCCATTTTGCCGAGGCCTTCGCCGCCGGGGCCTCGGCGGCCCTCGCCGCATCGCTGTTTCACTTTCGTGAAATCGACATCCCCGAACTTAAGCACGACCTCGCCAGACGCGGGATTCCCGTGCGGCAGCTGGAGCAAGGAGGACCGTATGTCGACTGATTTCGATCCGAATGCGCTTCGATTCTCTGATGATACGGGACTGATTCCCGCAATCGTGCAGGACGATGAGGACGGGACAGTCCTGATGCTCGGCTACATGAACAGGGAGGCACTCGACCGCACGCGGACATCGGGACGGGTTACGTTCTATTCTCGCTCCCGGGGCCGGATATGGGAAAAGGGAGAGACTTCCGGGAACGTTCTTCACCTGGCTTCGCTTTCAGCGGACTGCGATGCAGATGCGTTGCTGGTTCGAGCTACCCCCGACGGACCGACCTGCCACACGGGAGCTCGCAGCTGTTTTGGCCCCGCTGGCGATTCCGGCACTCCGCACACCCGCCTCGGAAAAGTACTGGCCGGACTCTGGGAGGTTATCGAGGGTCGCGCGGCGTCAAAGCCTGCAGGCTCATATACGGTAAAGCTGCTTGAGGATGGACCGTTGCGCCCGGCGCAAAAGGTGGCCGAGGAAGCAGCAGAAACAGCTCTGGCCTCTGTGGCCGAGCCCGAGCGACTCGCTTCGGAATCGGCGGATCTGCTCTATCACCTGTTGGTGCTCTGGCGGGCTGTCGGTATCGACCCGGCGGACGTCGCGGAGGAGCTTGCGGGCAGAGCTACCTGAGCTGGATCTACTATCCTGGTGCCTGAACTCACCGTTCCGTTGAACGCAGTGCGGCCGGGGCCGTTGGCATGCTGGAGTCAACTGCGGGACCGGACGCCGTGGACTCGGATGGCCACGGGGTATCCGAAGTGCTGCCGGGCCTCCCGGGTTGCAGAATTGAATCGCACCCGGCAGCATGGCGAATCCCGTGGTTAACGAAACCCGCTACCGCACAGGAGGGGAGCCCGATGGGTGACCGCTCGGATGTCGCCGGAAAGCTGTCGTTCCTCGACCGCTGGCTGACACTGTGGATATTCCTGGCGATGGCGACCGGCCTGCTCATCGGCTACCTCTGGCCGGCCGGCATCGAGGCCCTGAACAGCGCGACACAGATCGGGACGACGTCCGTCCCGATCGCGATCGGGCTGATCCTGATGATGTACCCGCCGCTCGCCAAGGTCCGCTACGAAGAGCTCGGGGACGTATTCCGGAACCGGAAGATCCTCGGGCTTTCGCTGGTTCAGAACTGGGTGATCGGTCCGATCCTGATGTTCGTGCTGGCGGTGATCTTCCTGCGCGACGCGCCCGAGCTGATGGTGGGGCTGATCCTGATCGGGCTCGCTCGCTGCATCGCGATGGTGATCGTGTGGAACGATCTCGCGGAGGGCGATGCGGACTATGCGGCGGGGCTCGTGGCGTTCAACTCGATCTTCCAGGTGCTGTTCTACAGCCTGTACGCCTGGATCTTCGTTACCGTTCTGCCCCGCTGGCTGGGCCTCGAAGGCGCGATCGTGGACGTGTCGATGGGCGAGATCGCGCAGAGCGTGTTCATCTACCTCGGCATCCCGTTTCTCGCGGGCATGTTGACGAGGTTCGCGCTCCGTCGGGCGCGCGGGGCCGAGTGGTACGACGAGGTGTTCATTCCGCGCATCAGCCCGATCACGCTCATCGCACTGCTGTTTACCATTGTGGTCATGTTCTCGGTGCAGGGCGAGGCGATCATCCGGCAACCGTTCTCAGTGTTCCGGGTCGCGGTACCGCTGCTCATTTACTTCGTCCTGATGTTCACCCTGACCTTCTTCATGAGCCGTCGCGCCGGGGCTGACTATCCCCAGACGACGACGCTGTCGTTCACGGCTGCCTCCAACAACTTCGAGCTGGCCATTGCCGTGGCGATCGCCACATTCGGCATGGCGCACGGTGCCGCTTTCGCGGCTGTGATCGGGCCGCTGGTCGAGGTCCCGGTTCTGATCGGGCTCGTGGGCGTGGCACTTCGCTGGCGCGAGAAGTACTTCCCGGACGAACACGCCCGCATGGTCGAGATCGCGAACTGCGCGGTGCCCGGTGGTATCCGCGCCGAGGAGACGGACTGATGGCGTCGAAGATCGAGATCCTCGTGACTCCCGGCTGCCCGCACGCCGGTGAGACGGACGCGCTGTTGCGTGACGCGGTGCGTCGGCTGGCACCGGGTGCGGAGATCAGCAGAACGGTCGTTGAAGATGCGACCGGCGCCGCGGCGCTGGGCTTCCCCGGCTCTCCGACGATCCGGATCGACGGAGAGGACCTCGAAGGTTCGCTGGCCGGACCCGCGGCGTTCGCCTGCCGGCGCTACGACGATGGCGAGGGTGTCCCCGCGGACTGGCTCATCGAAGCCCGTCTGCTCCGGGCACTCGAGCCGAAGCACCTGCTGTTCCTGTGCGTCGCCAATTCGGCCCGCAGCCAGATGGCCGAGGGAATCGCCCGGAGCCTGGCACCTGCAGGCGTGCGCGTGTCGTCGGCCGGTTCGGAGCCATCCCGGGTGAACCCGTTCGCGATTCGGGCGTTGAGTGAGATCGGGATCGACGCTTCCGGCCACCGATCGGAGGGAACGGACGACGTGGCGGCAGCAGTGGAGCGCGGCGAGTCGCCACCCGTGGACGCCGTGATCACTCTGTGCGCGGAAGAAGTATGCCCCGTGTGGCTGCACGATGCGGCGCGAGCGCACTGGCCGCACCCGGACCCGGCAGGAGTCACGGGATCCGACGAGGAGATCCTCGCGTCGTTCCGGGCGGTGCGGGACGAGTTGATGCACAAGCTGGAGACGTTACTCGGCACCGAATCCAGAAGCATGGAGCAGACATGACGCGCATCGAACTGAACATCGACGGAATGAGTTGCGATCACTGCACGGCGAGGGTGCAGAAGGCGCTGGAAGCCGTCGACGGAGTGACGGCCGTCATGGTCAGACTCGAGCCCGGCGGGGCGACGATCGAGGGCGAGGCGCTGGACCCCGAGACGCTCGTGGCGATCGTCGAGGAAACCGGCTACGAGGCCCGGCCCGCGATCTGAACACCGGTACCCGGGGAGTTGCTCGAGGAGCTGCGGGCCGGCGGTTAGGACACCCCGGAATGCGGTGGGTCGGGATCGGAATCGAGAACCGGCTCGAACTGACGACTGAGAACGAAGTCGAGTTGCCCGCGTAGTTCGCGCATCTGGTCCCCGGCTCGTCGCTGACCGAGATAGCTCAGTCCATGGATTCCTGCTATGACCGCGAGGCCGGCCGGAATTGCCCAGTAGCCCCATGGCGTCTCGTCCGACACCTGCTGCACGTAGCCCAGCGTCGCGCCGAACAGGATGAGGAACACGACCAGGAAGTAGACGAACATGAACCCGGTCCACACATCCGCGCGTGGCGCGAAGCGACCGCGCAGCGACGATCCGCCGGGCGCATCCTCGACCTGAACGGTGAGTCGCGGCGACCACACCTTCCTCTCGGACGCTATGACGTGGAACTCGGCATGCCGGCCCGCGCTCATGGTGGTCCCGCGGTACTCGGGCGTGTCGAGCCCCTGTCGGATTCGCTGTATGGCCTCGTCGGCGGGCACGGGGAGATCGAGATCGAATTTCGGCCGCAGACGAGCGGCATCGATACCCACGTCAGGGACGTCGTTCATGCCTTACACGCTGCTCATTCAGTTATCGTTCGACATTCCGGAATGTACTTCCGTGCCCAGGCCGCCAGCACCTCGCCCACGTAGCTCGCATCGGACGGGTCGGTCAGCAGGTGATCCGCCTGGTCCAGCGAAATGAAGCTCTTCGGGTGCCGCGCCGTCGCGTAGATCCGGGCGGCGTTTTCGATTCCCACGATCATGTCCACCGGGCTGTGGAAGATGAGCAGGGCCCGGTCCAAGGCGCCGATCAGCTCGTTCTGACGCGTCTCTTCGAGGTCGTCGAGGAACTTTTCTCCGATCCGGAATTTCCGACCGGCCAGCATCACTTCCGCCTCTCCCTCCGCACGGATCTCATCGATCGAACCGGTCAGCAGGTGCGTCACGTGCGCCGGGTCCGCGGGCGCCCCGATCGTGGCCACGGCGACGGCGGCCGGGACCTCCGCGGCCGCCTGAATCACCGCTGCGCCTCCCAGCGAATGTCCGACCAGGATCTTCGGCGCGGAGTGTTCCGTCTCGAGATACCGGGCCGCAGCGACGAGATCTTCCACGTTCGAGGCGAAGCTCGTGTCCGCGAAGTCCCCCTCGCTCTCCCCGAGTCCCGTGAAGTCGAATCGCATCACCGCGAGCCCGGCTCCGTTCAGGGCGCGCGACAGGTTCACGACCGCCTTCAGGTCCTTCGAGCAGGTGAAGCAGTGCGCGAACAGGGCCCACGCCGCCGGTTCTCCGTCCGGGAAGTCGAGGCGTGCGGTGAGCAGGTCACCTGCCGAACCCGGAAACTGGATCTTCTCCGATACCATCAGTTCTCCAGCAAGCTGCCGTGGATCAAGATGTCGGCGGCGCGACCGGCTGGTCGCCGGCGGCAGCGTCCCGGTTGTACCACCGGAACCAGAGGATTGTGATCGCGGTCCACAGGATGATCCCTCCACCTACCTTCATCAGCAGGCCCGCGATCTGTTGATCCTGCCGGGCGGATATCCGCCCGACCGGCGGCGCGAGCTCGAAGATTCCATAGTAAGAGGTTTCTCCGAATGTGAGGAAGGCGTACGGGAGGGTGTTGAGCACGGTAGCCAGGAACAGGTAGCCCATCTTGAGGGGTGGACCGAACCGCTCCCGGTCGGGCACGGGAGCGATGACCGGCCACCAGAACAGCAGGCCTGCCGTGAGCCACAGAACGTCGATCAGGAAGGACCCGGACTGCGTCGCCATCAGGCTGTCGACCACGGCCGGCAGGTGCGTCCACACGAGCACGACCTGGAACACGGCGAGTGTGACCAGCGGGTGGGTGATCAGCCTGAAGACCCGCAGGGCACGGGATTCACCGAGCCTGGCCCACGCGATGTCCGGCACTCCGAGCAGCAGCAGCGCCGGCGCCAGCAGCGCGATCAGCAGATACTGCAGCATGTGTACCGAGGCCAGATAGCCGCCGCCGAGGGCCCCGATCGGCCAGTCGAGCGCCAGCCACAGCGTGAGCAGTCCTGCCATCGCCCAGCCGCGTCGCCGACCCGCATCGCCCGACCCGCGCGCCAGCAGTACGAAGGCTACCGCCAGCACGATCACGAACAGCCACACGCCGGGGTACGGTCGCCAGGACCAGCTCCAGGGCGTCGCCTGGGCGGAACACCACCACTGGAGCCCCATCAGTCCGCCGCGGCGGCGAGCTTCGGGATGTCGTGTATCCAGTCGGACTGGCGTGTGCCGAACGGGTAGATCACCCGGATCGATCCATCCGGGGAAAAAGCCAGGACCTGCGACGCATGGCCCACGATGTAGAACCCGTTCTCATCCGGGTCCTCGTAGATCGACGGAGGCAGCCCGAGCGACAGTTGAATGCTGTCCACCACCGCCTTGCTGCCCGTGAGTCCCACGAAGTCCGGGTCGAAGTTCGCCAGCCACGAATGGATCCGCTCGGGCGTATCACGCTCAGGATCCGTGGTGACGAACACGACCTTCATCGACCGCTGCAGCTCGACTGGAAGGTCCCTTCGCACGGCCGCGAGACTCGCCATGTGCACCGGGCAGACATCGGGGCAGGACGTGTACCCGAAGAACAGGAACGTCGTGTATCCGTCGGTCTCGGCCCGAAAGTCGAACGGCCGACCATCCGCGGCCTCGAGAACGAACGACGGTTTCTTGGGGGGGTTCTCCAGCACGATGCCCCGCCACCCGGTTTCTCGTGCCCGGATCTCGGCGTCGCGCCTCTCCTGTGGTTCGACGTTGCAGCCGGCAGCCGACGCGACCACGACCGTGGCGATGACGGCAGCTGCAAGTCGGGCCCAACGCAATTGGATCATCTACTCCCATCCGGAACACTGTGAGACCGCCGACTGGCGCCAGGGGGGCTCGGCGAGCCAATGTACCTCGTGATTCGGCTGGAACAAGCTGCATGCCGGCAGCGTAGCTGATGAGCGACCGACCAAGCCGTGATCATTCTCGGGCAGCGGCACACTGGACACGACCATGCGAGGTGGCAATGGACGAGCGAACTCCACTACATGACTTCACCTGGACGGCACTGAGAATCGTCGCCGGAGTGACGATATTCACGGGCGGCAGCGCCAAGCTGTTCGGCTGGTTCGGCGGTTTCGGAGATGCGGGGACCGCGGAGCTGATGTCTCGCTTCGGGATCGCCGGTGTGCTCGAAACCGTGTGTGGAGCGCTGATCGTGATCGGTCTGTTCACGAAGCCGGCCTCGTTTCTGTTGTCCGGCCTGCTCGCCGTGGCGTATTTCTGGATCCATGCCTGGGGCGAGAGCATCTGGTGGTGGGACAATCGCGGCAGGACAGCGATGCTGTTCTCTTTCGTGTTCCTGTTCTTCGCGGTCTGGGGCGCCGGGCCCTACAGCATCGACGCTCGTCGATCCGGCACTGACTTCAAGGCCTGACGTACCCGGCGTCAAAGCTCAGAAGACCGGGCGCTTGTAACTGGCGCCCGGGGCACTCGGGTCATTTCCGGGCCGACTCGGCCCACGAGACGAGCCGTTCCCGATCGGACGTCGTGAGCTTCGCGTTCCGGTGCACCAGCAGGTAGTCCTTTAGCGGCATTCCGCCCCTGTCGATCTCCTTTGCGATCTCCTCGTACGATTCGTCCCGTTCCTCCGCATCGTAGCCGTCCCACTCTGTGAAGTTGACGTGCTCACGACCCATCCACACGTGCTGGCTGACCCTCAACGACATGGGTGCGACGTAGGCATACCAGGGCCAGTCGGTCTCGTTTGAGTGGCAGTCCCAGCAGGAGCGCCGCAGCGTCGTCAGCACGTCCTCCGGCGCATCAACCAGTCCCGTTACCGGCGGATTGGTCCGCTCGACGGGAATGAACTGGAGCGCTACGAATAGGACGCCGAGGCCGATGAGTACGAAGCGAAGGATACGCTTCACTACTTGCCCTGTTCAGGGTTCATATCGACGGAGGAGGCTGCTCCCCTCTGCTCTGCGAGCTGACGCTTGAGCCGCCCCAGGATGGCTCCCATGCCTCTCAACCGCAGGACCGACACGACTTCGGACAGTCCCATGCCTCGATAGAAGTCGGGCGAAACTGCCAGGACGGTCTCGACGGTCTCACCCTCGAGTCCCGCATACAGGATCCCGGCGAATCCGCGAACGGTCGGTGCCTCGGGCGGACAATCGAACCACAGGTGCACGGCGCCAGCTTCGTCGATCTCCGAGGCCAGGAAGAACGGTGTCTGACATTCGTGCACCTGTTCCAGCAACTCGCGGTGCTGCGCGTAGCGTGCTGGAAGCGGCGGAACGCGACTCGAATAGTCGAGCAGCGCCTGAACGCGCAACTCGCGCGGGGCGGCGGCGAACAGCTCGACGATCTCCTGCAAGCGCGGCGGTACCGACACGGCGACCTCGTATGACTGGGCGATTTGCAGTGTGACAACAGGTGTTGGTCAAGTGTTGAACGTCTTCCTCTGTGCGAACGTTATGATGTCGGACGGGGTATCGTGCGGCAATCGGGTGAGGGCAAACGGGCACCAGAGGAGAAAAATGGCCGTGGAATACGACGGTAGCGCCGAGCACGAGAAGTACGCGAATCCGGGGATGCTGGTCTCGACCGAGTGGGTCGAGCAGCATCTGGACGATCCCGCTGTCGTACTGGTGGAATCGGACGAAGACGTGCTGCTGTACGACACCGGTCACCTTCCGGGAGCCGTGAAGATCGACTGGCACATGGACCTGAACGATCCGGTGGTTCGCGACTACCTCGACGCGGAGGCGTTCGCATCGCTGATGGAACGGAAAGGGATCACCCCGGATCACACGGTCGTGTTCTACGGCGACAATTCGAACTGGTGGGCCGCCTACGCTCTCTGGGTGTTCACCCTGTTCGGTCACGCGGATGTGCGTCTGATGAATGGCGGGCGCAGGAAATGGGTGCTCGAAGAGAGATCCTTCGTGACGGAGGTACCGGATCGCGCTCCCACGGAGTATCCGGTCCCTGACCGGAATGACGTTCCGATCCGCGCGTTTCGTGAAGACGTGTTGAAGCATGTCCGGCAGGGCGGTGCCCTGATCGACGTGCGGTCCCCCCAGGAATATTCCGGCGAGATGCTGCACATGCCGGACTATCCTCAGGAGGGAGCCCTGCGAGGCGGACACATTCCCGGAGCCGCCAACGTTCCGTGGAAGCGAGCCGCGAACGATGACGGCACCTTCAGAACCGTCGACGAACTCAGGTCCATCTACGGCGAGGAATGCGGACTGGCTCAGGACGACGAGGTCATCGCGTACTGCCGGATCGGAGAGCGCTCCAGCCACACATGGTTCGTCCTCACGCACCTTCTCGGGTACCGTCGCGTCCGGAACTACGACGGATCCTGGACGGAGTGGGGGAACCTGGTCGGTGTGCCGATCGAGCGCTGACATGAGAACCATCGGACTTCTCGGCGGAATGAGCTGGGAATCGACCGTTCCCTACTACAGGGAGATCAACCAGTACGTGGCCGAGCGCCTCGGCGGCTTTCACTCGGCGCGGATCGTGATGTGGAGCGTCGATTTCCACCACCTGGAGGCCCTCGCGTCGGCCGGGGACTGGGAGGAGATCGGCAGGATTCTCGCCGATCGCGCCCGACGGCTGGAGCGGGCGGAAGCCGACTTCATCGTCCTGTGCACCAATACGATGCACAAGGTCGCTCCCGATATCGAATCAGCCTTGGACGTGCCCCTCCTGCACATCGCCGACGCGATCGGCGAGGCCGTACGCGAGTCCGGAATCCGCACCGTTGGCCTCCTCGGGACCCGGTTCACGATGGCAGAACCGTTTTACCGGGAGCGGCTCGCCCTGCGGCATGGCCTGGATGTGCTGGTTCCGACGGACGAGCAGCGCGAGATCGTGGACCGCGTGATCTTCGAGGAGCTGGTGAAGGGAGAGATTCGTGAGGATTCCCGCCAGGCCTACGTAGAGATCATCGACGAACTCGTGGCGCGGGGGGCGGAAGGCGTGATCCTCGGGTGTACGGAGATCGGACGCGTCGGTCCCGCTCTACGACAGTGCGACGATTCACGCCCGGCGGGCCGCAGAGCTCGCTCTCGCACCGCCGCACGGGGGCTGAGCCGACATCCCTCCTCCGATACCCCGGGCGAGCCCGGGCTTCATTGGCGTTCGACAGTCCGCAGCCCACCATAGCGGCCCACAGGGGCGAAAGCGCCTCGAGTCCTTCGAGACCGTATGCCGCGACGGCGAGAAGTACCGCGAGCAGGCCGAGCGCCTGCGCAGATCTTATCCGATTCGCAACCAGGGGAAGAGCGCCGACGTCGGTCAGCGTCTGCAGGTTTCGAGACTGCGCCAGGACTCGAAGAAACGGGACCACGAGCGCGAGAGCCACGACCGAAGGTAGATCCGGGCCGGCGAGGCCGGCCGGGATTCCGGCCCGCGATACGGCGACGCCGGTGAGAGCGAGCACGGCCCCGGCCGCCGCCAGGTGAATGCGGTGTTCGGGCTTCAAGGTGCCATCCAGGACGAATGCTCCCAGTATGACGACCATAGTTATCCAGTCACCGCGCCAGGCAACCCAGCTCGCCAGCAGCAGTAGCGAAATCGAATCCAGGGGCCGGGCCGGCGGGCCTACCGTGCGATTCACGATCCGCAGGCCGAGCAGCAATAGTACCAGGGACGCGAATCTCGGCGATCCGAGTAGCTCCCAGGCAGGAAGCGCGATCAGCGCTCCGACGAACGCCGCCAGATCGTGATCGGGGTCCAGCTCGCGCGCGAATGCCCAGGCGAGGAATACGGACCCGCCGGCCAATGCGCCCGCGACCAGTGCGGGCAGAAACGCGAGTCCGCCGAACACGATCCGGAAGGCAGCTACGACGAGCATGACGGTAAGCGACAGAATCAGGATCGCCCGGTTCGTTGGCCAGGCGGGATCTACCGGGCGGCCGATCGAGGTGATTCGTGTTGTCTCCATGCTACCTCTCCAACTGTGTGCCCCCCCGGGGCGGACCCTCCTGGTTCGTGCCCGCGTCTCCCCAACGTAGTCCTGAGGGCGCTCGTGGCGATAGAACGTGGCGAAGCCGATCATGCTCGCGCCGATATCGTCTCCGCCGTCCGCGTGAGGTATACTCCTCTCAAGGAATGTTGCTGGTTTCGCGGTTCAACGTCCCTCGCATGCACGACACGGACCAGGGGTGAGACTTGAATCTCAAATTGCCGGGATTTATCGAGAATTCTCGGGTGGGACACTTCGGCTTCCTGTTCGTCTCCCTGATAGCCATGTTCATCGTCCCCGAGCTCCTGCCGGACGAAGGCCACTTTCGTTGGCAAGTCCCGCTGTTCATTACGGTCGTCATGCTTTCGGCGCTTCACGCGGTCAGCGACAGGCGGGCAGAGTTCTGGATCGCGACGGCGCTGTTGCTGTTCGGGCTGGTCCCGGAGTGGATGAATGCGTTCGGATTTGAGAATACGGACATCTGGGGCAAGGTCCTTATCGCCGTCTTCCTCGCCTACGTCGCGATACTGATCCTGCGCTTCGTGCTCCGCGCGACGGAAATCGATGTCGAGGTGATCCTGGGAGCACTGAGTGTCTACCTGTTGTTCGCGCTCGTGTGGGGCCTCGCCTACCAGATCGTCGCGCTGAGGAATCCGGGCGCCTTCGCGATTCCACCAGCGATCCTGGGGGGCGCCGCGAATCCGGAGCAGGCGCTCGGCGCAGCGCTGCAGTACTTCAGTTTCGTTACCATCACGACGCTGGGATACGGAGATATCCAGCCTGTGATTCCGATCGCACGATCGCTCGCGATCACCGAGGCCCTGTTCGGCCAGATCTATCTCGTAACACTCATCGCGAGACTGGTGAGTATGGAGTCGAATCAGAAGCTTAAGACCAACCGGTCAAGCGACGAAGGCTGAGCCGGCCCGAATCCGGTTCCAGCATGGGCAGCAGTTCAGACGGGGGGCTGCCCGCTGCGCACGAGCCGCGTGTACTCCCTCCCGATCCACACCGAGATCCCGAGCCAGATCAGGACCAGCACGATGTTGAATATCGCGAAGTCCGAGGCTCCCATCGCCAACCACGTCGTCCCGAGCCACACCACCACGGCTGACAGCACGTCCCCCGCCCGCCAGAAGAAGGCGTCGATCGCCTGCTTCGCCTTGTACTTCTGCTCCCTCGTCATCGGCAGGAACAGCATCTGGCGCACGGTGCTCATCAGTGAGTAATCCGTCGCATTCTCGGCGGTCTTGGCCCAGCGCACGACGCCGAGAACGGGGAAGAAGGCGAGCAGGCCGTAGGCGCCGAGCGAGATGAGCGGAAGAATCATGATCGCGACCCGGATCCCCAGGTACTTCACGACCCTCGACACGAGAAACAGCTGGATCACCAGGCCCGCCACGTTGACCACGGCGAAGAAATTCGAATAGAACTCGCCGATGTATTGGCCGACGCTCATTCCTGCCGCGGCTCCGCTGGCGACGGCATTTCTCGCAGTCTCCTCCACGACGCTGCCGAGGATGTACTCGCCCGTGGTATTCACCCAGTTCAAGAACAGGACGAGAAGTGCGATGAGGAGCAGGTACCGGGTCTGGAATACGAGCGCAAAGGCGCCGCGCCCTGTCGAGGTCTCCGGTCCTGTCTCGAACTCACGAATCTCGTCCGCCGGTGGGCCTGCTGCTCCTTCTTCCTGGTCTTCGGGCTCTATCTCCTGTTCCTCCAGGCGCTCGAGGGCCTGCCGCAATTCATCGCGCAAATTCCGGAACTCTCCGGTCTCCATGCGGAATTC